>DATKMG010000129.1:0-5433 GCA_035541995.1 Terriglobia bacterium | reverse complement strand
GAGCTTCCCGTTTGATCTCTTCTGCGAGTTTAAATAGCCTCTTTTTTTCTGCCTTATCTGCCACGAACCCTCCGCCCAACCAGTCCCAGCTCTTGCTGAAATCAGTCGATTTAATTCTTTAACTATTTCTCTATATCATTTTGAGACTCCGTTTGCATTTGGGGGTCTGAATCATGGTCTCCTGAAACGGTGACATTCTCGTCCGCAGAAGCTTCTGATTTTTGAGTCGCATTAGAACCAGTTTCTTTGGCAACCTCAGGGGTAGAGCCTTCCGCAGCCGTAGACTCAGTAATCTCTGAAAACTGCATGTAGTAGTCTTTAACGGAGGCAATAATCTTCTCGGCGATCTTTGGACCAATTCCCTTAATCTGAGTAAGATCTCCGATAGGGGTATCCGCCAATTCCTCAACGCAACTGATACCACTGCCCGAGAGTTTCGTTGTGATACTCGGCGTTAAGCCCGGCAATTCCGACAACGGAGTTCTGGCAGCCATTTGCGCCATTTGATGTTCAACTTCAGCACGTTTTTCTTCATCACTTTTGATGTCAATTTTCCATCCTGTCAGTTTGCAGGCCAGTCTGACATTCTGCCCCTTCTTCCCAATGGCCAGAGACAATTGATCTGTTTCGACAATCACTTCCACGATTCTCTCGACCGGATCGATGACGTTGGCACGTCCAATCTTGGCAGGGCTGAGGGCATTCATCACAAAGGTCAGAGGATCTTCCGAGTAAGGGATAATGTCAATCTTCTCACCATGCAATTCCCGGATGATGGCCTGGACTCTTGAACCCTTCATTCCCACACAAGCTCCGACCGGATCGACGTCTTTGTCCTTGGAGGAAACGGCAATCTTAGACCGCTCACCCGTATCCCGTGCTGCCGCCCTAATAACCACCGTTCCATCGTAAATTTCGGGGACCTCCATCTCAAACAGTTTCATCAGTAGAGCCGGGTCCGTCCTGGAAAGGATGACTTGAGGACCTTTGGCAGTCTTCTCAACTCGCAGGATCACGAGCCGGATGCGGTCTCCCGCGCCAAAACTCTCCAGCCGCGACTGTTCCCGCCGAGGAACCCTTCCTTCCGTGGTTCCGAGATCGACAATCACGTCGCCCCCTTCAGTGCGTTTGACGATGCAGGTCACCACCTCTCCGATCCTCTGGCTATAGGCAGCATGGATACTGTCCCTTTCAGCCTCGCGTACCTTCTGCAGAATGACCTGCTTGGCTGTTTGGGCCGCAATCCTCCCCAAGACGTCCGTAGGCTTCTGGATCTTGATCTCCCCGTTCAGTTCCGCTGCTGGATCAATCTTCAGAGCTTGTTCGAGAGAGATCTCACGGACTGGACTGGTTACGGTCTCAACCACTTTTTTGACTGCGTAGACTTCGACTTGGCCTGTATCTTGATTAAAATGGGAACGAAGATCCTCACTTGATTTGTAAAATTTCCGGGTTGCCACCAATACCGCGTCTTCTACAGCGCCGACCACGATTTGGGGGTCAATCCCCTTTTCTTTACTCAATTGATCGATTTGCTGATAAAGAAGGCTCGTCATGGGTGCAACTCCTGAAGATCAACTAAAAGTCAAAATCAAGATTCGATTTCGTGATACTGTGCAATGGAATCCGGACAGATTGCGGTCCTTCCAGTTCGACAACAACCTGATCATCCTCCAACCCGCGGAGTGTTCCGCGAAAATTCCTTCTCCCTTGAATCTGGTCTCGGGTCTGAATTTTCACTAGGCGTCCCACATACCGCTGATAGTCAGACTCCTTGGTTAGCTTGCGAGTCAGACCGGGAGAGGATACTTCCAAGACATAACTTCCAAGAATGAGGTTTTCAATATCGAGCAGACTCCCCACTTGATCGCTGATCAGCTCGCAATCTTGATGGGTCACGCCTGTCGGCTTATCAATATAGATTCGCAGAATCCTCCGATTAGGCCCCCCTTTAAGCTCCACATCAACCAGTTCCATTCCTTCCGAGTACACAACTCTTTCGATGATTTCTCTTGTTCTGCTCAGATCCAACAACTCGAAGTTCCTTATGGGGGAATGAAGCTTGCGATCAGAACAATAAAAAAGTGGGCTTTCGCCCACTATTAAAAGAAGATTATATAGGTATCCTACTTCAAAATCAACCGAATTGATGTGAAGATAAGACCGAGTCACTTAAACGGAGATTTCTGGGCTGCGCGATTTGACCGCCATCGTCACCCAAACCCCGGGAACGGGGGTACGTAGCCTTGCAGGGTGATGGCGATCACCGCTCGGGCCTCTACTTGTCACTGACCCTCAACTTGGGATAGTCTTCGGATTCGGAGAAGATAGGTGAACTGTGGAATAATACTTTTGGATGGGAGTCAACTCTAAACAGGGTTGAACTGAACGATATTGCTCGAAGTTCCACGGTACCTTGACCTCTAATTCAGTTGTAGAAGTTTCTTATGTAGGAACTCTTGGACTTGTCCGCAACGAATCAACGCCTGACTCAGAATAGCCACGCCTCTAAATCTCTTTCCTTCTCGTACATGCCCTGCCTGTGGGCGATGTTGATCGTGCCCGTATGGTGTGAGTGGGGATCTGCAGCGACACTCGATAAGTACGTGGGCGAGACCGTGAGCAGAATTCTTTTTCTTTCTGAAGACCCAATTAGTGAAACGAAACTCTTGCCGCTGATCCCTCTGGCTCCTGGGGCGCCTCTGACAGAGGAGGCGGTACGAAGAAGCCTGGAAGTCCTATATGCCACTCGTTTGTTTCACTCCATAGAAGTCCTGGCTGAACCTGGGCCTGCCGGACTGATCATTACTTTTCAAGTACGCCCCAATTACTTTTTTGCAGACTTTCAAGTCGGGGGCCAACCCGTGTTACGGTCCCCGCTAAGGGGGCTCTCACAACTCCCCTTAGGGGAGATTTACTCCCAAAAAAAAGTGGCAGATATTCTGCTCAAAGTCCAAGGGAGTCTTAAGAACATGGGGTATTTCCGGGCTGAAGTCACCCCTAATATCCAATTTGTGTCCAAGATGCGTCTGGCCTACGTGAAGTTCCTCATCCAGCCCGGCGTTCGCGCTATTGTCGGTGACGTTAAAGTGAGTGGCAACCCGGTGCTGGAGTCGCAAGAGATAACAGGGAAGATGAAGAGCAAACCCGGGAAGCTTTACGACTACACAGTTCTCAAAAGGGACTTTGAAAGGATTCGCAGGGTGTACTCCGACCGGGGATTTCTAAACGCGTCCATCCGCCTTGGAGATTTGAACTACTCGGCTGAACAGAATTCCGTCAGCCTAAATCTCGCTGTCGATGCAGGTTCTTACGTTTACATCCAACTGAAGGGGGCCAAGATTCCCAAGAAGCGACTGCGACAACTTGTGCCTATTTATGAAGAGGGATCCATTGATAGCGACTTAATCGAGGAAGGCAAGAAGAATATCGAAGACTATTTTCAACGGAGTGGGCACTTTGATGTTGCTGTAGATTCTGAATTTATCGAGGTTCCAGAACAGAACGCTTATCAAGTCAATTACACGATCAAAAGGGGGGAGAGGCAGAAAGTTGTCTCGGTCGATTTCCCGGGAGCCGAGGAGTTCTCGACGAAGGAACTCTCATCCAGACTGAGAACAAAAGCGGGCAATCTCATCAGGAGGGGACAATTCAGCCTCGACATGCTTCAGGAAGACGCTGCCACTATCAAAGACCTCTACCTTCGGAAAGGATACGAGCAGGTGGAGGTAGCGCCGGACCAACGTCGGGTGGGGAAAAGCGGGAGTCTTGCGGTAAGTTTCAGAATCCAAGAGGGTCCCCAAACGACGGTGAGGGAAGTAAAGACCGAAGGAACCGTGCAAGTCGCCACCATAGAAGTCCTGAAAGGGCTCAATCTGGCCCCGGGAAGGCCCTTTTCTCAAGCTCTCATGGACGAAGACAAACGGGTGATCCTTTCCAGGTACTCAGCTCGGGGGTTTAACGAAGCCAAGGTCGATACCGAGTTGCGACGGCCTTCCCGGAACCAAGTGGATTTGACCTTTCGTGTTGTTGAAGATGATAAGGTCAATGTTTCTGATCTTTATGTGGCGGGAAACCAGCGAACGAACCGAAAGGTGATCGCTCAAAACATTACCGTCCATGAAGGATACCCTCTAAGCCCAGACAGCCTCCTGATCAGCCAGCAAAAGCTCTATGGTCTGGGCATTTTTGACAAGGTGGATATCCTTCCCCTCGACGTGCCTCCCTTGAATTCAGCGAAGCCCGTCCTTGTCCACGTGGAAGAAGCCAGCCCACTTTCGGTGAACTACGGGGTTGGCTACCAGAGCTGGGAGAAGTTCAGGGGGACGTTTGGCATAACCCACAACAATCTGTTCGGGTTGGCGCGGGCTTTGAGTTTTCAAAGCCGCGACAGCTTCCAGGAACAGCGCGCTGAAATTACCTACAAGGAGCCTCGGCTATTTAATCGGGATCTCGATTCCTTTCTGGTTCTTTACCTCGACAATATCAAGCGAGTCGGCTTTAGTACCTTCCGGAAGAATGTCTCATTCCAGATACTGAAAAAAGCTCACCAGCAAGATAAAATTTTCTTCCGATACAATTTTGAGACGGTAGACCTTTCTGACGTCCTGGTCAATCCGCGGGCTGTCGGTTTTCCGGGGCAAAATTTGGGGACTCTTCAACTTTCTTCCCTATCGACTGCTTGGCTCAGGGACACGCGGGACGATCCTTTCGATCCGACGTCGGGATATTTCAATACCGCCAATCTGACGGTGACTGCCAAGCCGATCGGTTCGGAAACGAACTTCGTATCATTTTACGGTCAGAGTCAAGCTAGCCGAAAGATCGGTGTTGCAGGTTCGGTCCTGGTGTCCTCTCTTCGTGTCGGTCTGAATCAGCCTTTCGGGAGCACGCCTGAAGTTCCCATCAGTGAGCGATTCTTTGCGGGAGGGTCGACTACCTTAAGAGGGTTTCCGCAAGACAAGGCTGGACCCCTTGATCCAAAAGCCGTTGACCCGAATACGGGCGAACCGCTTCCATTGGGAGGCAATGCAATGATCATTCTTAACATCGAATCGCGGATACCCGTCTCCGGAAATGTGAGCTTTGCCCCCTTCTATGACACGGGGAATGTGTTTGCCAGGATTAGCACAATACGGCTTTCCGGGTTTACCAACAATCTTGGATTTGGGATAAGATACAAGACCCCTTTCGGGCCAATCCGGCTTGATTTTGGATTCAATTTGGACAGGCCGGCTGGGATTCCCTCTCACCAGATCTTTCTCACAGTAGGGAACCCGTTTTGAGATTGTGGAAGGTTATGAAAAAACAGATACTGGGGGTCTTGGTGGCGGTCATTCTTTCTCCTCTGGCGGGTCGTTGTGCAGGGGCGGAAGTGATTGACCGTATTGTTGCCGTCGTCAACCGGCAAATCATTACGCTCGGCGATGTGGA
>DATKMG010000128.1:0-6149 GCA_035541995.1 Terriglobia bacterium | reverse complement strand
TGAAAGGTCGCCGAATCGCTACAATCGTTACGGTGAGTACGGTTTCTTTTTCCAGGACGATTTCCAGGTTTCTCCCAAACTAACGTTGAATCTTGGCATGCGCTATGAGCTTTTTCCCCCGCCCGTCGACAAATACGACATGAGGTTCAGTATGGACCTCAATTCAGGAAACCTGGTGCTAGCCAGTGAGCAATCCAAACGCTTGGTGAATCCAGCCTTCCCAACTGACATCCCGATCGTGACTGCCGAACAGGCCGGTTTTCCTACCCGTTCACTTTTGAATGGAGACCACAACAACGTGGGTCCTCGATTCGGCTTCGCTTACCGTCCTTTCAGCGGCACGGGTACGGTGATTCGCGGCGGTTATGGGCTTTTCTATTCCCGCTTAGCCTGGACAGTGATGGACAACTTCAGTGGTGGGCCCTTCCAGTCAGAGGAGGATTTTCAAAACGAGATTGTCAACGGCGTGCCGAAACTGCAATTCCCGAATCCGTTCCCCGCAGGCATCAGCACCACCCCAACCCAGAGTGTCACACCGGTCTCCCGTGATCTGCGGACTCCATATACACAACAGTGGAACTTGACAATAGAGCACGAGCTGGGCCATTCCATGGTGGCCCGGGCCACTTATCGAGGCTTCAAGACCAACCAGATTCCATACGTCGCAAACCTGAACCAACCTTTCCCAAGCACGGATCCAGCCAACAAAAACTTGTTCCGCTTCCCCCTGTTTTACAATGTCAGCTACACTTCGGACGGTGGGATCCAAAAGCTTCACGCCTTGGACCTGGCGTTAGAACGGAAATACTCGAAAGGCTTGACCTTTCAAGCAGGGTATACCCTGGCAAAGAACCTCACCGATGTGGGGGATGATGACGAAAGCGCCGGCATAGAGAATGCTTACGACCGAGGTTCGGAGATGGGTAATGTCTATTGGATGCCTAGGCAACGTTTTGTGGGGTCGGTAATGTACGATATCCCTTATGGAAAAGGAACCGGACCCTGGAAGCAGGCATTTGGCAACTGGCAAGTCTCTGCAGTGACTGTGTTCCAGAGTGGCCAGTTCCGAACGCCGAGCTTCGGCGGGTCTGATCCTTCCAACACCCGTGTTGAAGGCGGGCGACCGGATCAAATCAGCGACCCGAGTATATCGGATGCAACGAATCAGCGGTGGTTCAACCCTGCAGCATTCACTATCCCTCCCGTTGGAAGATTTGGAAACAGTGCTCGCGGGGTGATTGTTGGGCCAGGTTTGAATAATGTCGATTTCGGAGCGTTCAAGTACTTCAGGCTTGGTGAAAAAGCGAAGCTTCAGCTCAGGATGACATCGATTAATTTCTTCAACCATCCTAATTGGGGCCCCAGTCCCAACACCGACATCACCAGTGGTAATGTGGGCAAGATTACCGGCCTGCAAGGTAGCAAGCGGGAAACCTTGAGTTCAGCGGCTCGACAAATTCAAGTGGGTCTTCGAATTGACTTCTGACTCTTGAGAATGTGGTTTCTTGGAGGGCCAATTCTATGAGGGCGATTGTTTCTTGTCCTCTAACTTCAGCCTTGCGGAAAATTGGCCCTCCAGTTCTTTTATCAACGCTGTTGACCTGATAGGGTCATGGGACACCCTTTCGTAAATCGTTTTCGTCGACGTGCTCGGTATGGAACTCTCCGAGCACGATGACGAGAACGAGGACAAGCACGACCCGCCGGATCTTACACTTGCGATCGCTTAGGACGTCACGTCCCCTTAATACTGACAGGCTCATGACCGCTCAAAGACTTCTGCTGCGCTGATCTCTACGTGAGAATCCTTGCGAGGTCGCACTGAGTGAGAGTCCGAATCAGCGCGAGCACTCTATGGGGGTTGACCGACCTTTTCAAGTTCACCTCCGCGGATGAAAATATGCCTCAGCCTGGAACCCGATCTCCGAGCGGCGACGACTTTTAACCAGGGAGGTCGCCGCCATAAGGGTCGCGACGGAGCGCGACCCTCCACCAAGGACCGCACTTCCATGAAAAGTGTCCCATTTCAATATTTCGCAAGCCATTGTCTCCTCAACTGCTTTATGATTTATCAATGACACGTATGGAGGACCCGTTGAGACGGATCTTGCTTTTTGCTTCCCTGTTCCTGGGAATGACGTGCCTGAGCATAGCCGCAGCCAAAACTGTCACGGTCGATTACCGGGTGTTTATGGGCCTGGCAGCCATGGATGGGAATTGGGCGGCCCTCACGGTGGCATCCGACGGCAAAGTCTATGCTGGCCTGGCTTATCACAGTAGTGACGGCCACATGGTCTGCTATGATCCCAGCCTTGACCGGATGATTGATATTGGCAACCTCACCCGCCTCAGTGGGGAAGCAGCATTGCACCTGGGACCCCAGTCCAAAATCCACGCCAAATTCGGTGAAGGTAAAGACGGCCGCATTTACTTCGGAACTCATGCTGGTTACTGGTGGAATTATGCCCGCGTCGGCACCAAAGAGGGATATCCGGGCGCCCATTGGATGGCCTACGATCCCAAAACCGGGAAAGTGGAGGATTTTGGTATTGGTCCCCGCTATGAAGGAATCAACACTGGCGCGTACGATCCGAAGTTCAACCGCATTTACGGGTTGACCCATCCACGAGGTCATTTCGTATATTACGATGTTTCGAGTGGACAGGCTGTCGACAAAGGGAGGATGAACAATTGGGAATCCATCTGTCGTACCCTGGGTATTGATGACGAGGGCAATGTGTACGGCAATTTTGGCGCAGGCCAAATCTACAAATATGATCCTCGAACTGATGAGATCATCGAACTCCCTCTGCACATTCCCATCCGGGAAAAGGGAATCTCCTTGGGCCGTGACTACAATAAATCCGAAACTCACTGGCGAACGGTGATCTGGGACAATCAGGGGAAGATATTCTACGGAGTCGATGAAAGTGCAAGTTTGCTGTTTTCCTTTGACCCAAAGGCCGGAAAATATGGAGAGGTGAAACCGCTGGGACAACTCTCGACTGAAGAGATGAAGAACCGCCGCGATATCCCCTATGCCACATTGACGTTGACGCTGGGTCTGGACAAAAAGCTCTACTACGCGATTCCCCAGAGAGAATTCGATTACGGTGGCAGCAGCGGCGTAGGGGTTTCTCACCTCATCACTTATAACCTGAACAGCGGGAAGACCGTGGATATGGGAGAGATTCGTCTTCCGGACGGGCGAGCAGTGATTGGCCTGAATTCCGCCCACACGGCTCCCGACGGGACTCTTTATTTTGTTGGCGCTATCGAGCTACGGGAAGAGTCTGGACAGAAACTCGAATCCGCCGGCAAAATCGGCAACGTCCCTTACCGGCTGGCGTTGGTGATTTATCGGCCAAGTCAACAAAACCGTCCATAACAAGACTTAACCACCAAGGCACAAAGACACCAAGGAGAGCCAACTGGTTTTCAGCAGCAAAGGAGGGCGTAAGACAAAACGGATGATGTAGGAGTAATGATGTGTAGGCACGCGAATTCCGGCGTTTCACAGAAACGCCCTAAAGCAAAAGCTGCACGTGGAGCACAATGAACAGCTCGCAGAACCAGAGCTTCACTTGACCGCGAGTTTTTGTCTTCGCTGCCCTCTTACCAGTTTTTCTTGGTGCCTTGGTGTCTTTGTGGTTCATTCTATTCGTCTCACTCATGTTGACATGAAGAAACTCTACCTGTCAGGTCTCACGATTTTCCTGTTTGTGAATTCAAGTGCCCTGGCCCAGCGCACGCTGGATTACGACAAAGTGGTTGTTCCGCAGAACCGCATCGATGCGCGGGACCTCGGATATCCACCGATCGACGTCATCCCCAATGGCGAGTCTGCCATCACCTCATTGACCATTGCGCCAAACGGCAATCTGTATGGCGCCACCAGCGGTAAGCGGTCGCATCTGTTTTTACTGAACCCGCGCCATGGTTACGTTCAACCATTGGGATTTTTGCCCGATACTACTGGTGTGAGTCAGTCATTGGCCGTCTCTTCATCAGGAGAGGTTTATATCGGGACTTCACCCAGCGGACATCTCCTGAAGTACAATCCCAAGGACGAAGATCGCCAGCCCATAAAGATCAAAGAAGCCTGCGTCGTGGCCAATCTGGGCCAAGCCGTTAAAGGCGAGAGCGTCTTCACTTTGACCATCGATCCCAACTCCAACACTATTTATGGACTCACCTCTCCGAACGCTCATTTCTTCAAGTACTTAATTGACAGCGGAATTTTCACGGACATGGGGGTGGTTGCGCGCGAAGTTCCGGAAGGAGAGAAGTTTGAGACCGAAAAAATGATTTCCCGGATGTTGGCCATTGACGCGTACGGCAATGTTTTTTGTTCTGGCGAAAATGGGAGCCTTTTCAGATTCGATAAAGAAAAACAAAAACTTGAAAAACTCGGCCTACAGGCGCCTGCGGTGCCGGGACGGGAACCATGGACGAGGGTCGATGCTTTCCTGTCAGACACGCCAAATGTCATTTATGGGGGAACATCCGACGGCTATTTGTTCCGTTTTGACCCGGAAAAGCGCGCAGTCCAGAATCTAGGGAAACCACTCAACCAATATCGCATCGCTGGGCTTGTGATGGGAACCAACGGCAAAATCTACGGTGTGGGCGGAGATCGAGACGAATTGGCCCGCCTCTTCTCATACGATCCAAAAACCGGTTCATACGAAATAATTGGGTTCGTAGACGTGAACCGGCGGCCCTATTACTCATGGCAAGCTTATGTCATCCAGGCCATGGCAGCGGGCCCAGACGGCACGATCTATATCGGAGAGAGCGAACGCATTTCCAAGCTGTACCTGTTCTATCCTTGGTAGGATAACGTGGGAGCCGTACGTGTGACTGCCATCAGCCGGTGGGGCGAAGTCGCACAGATGGAACCGGGCGCCTACAGAAAGAGATATCTTCAAGAGAGAGACAGTGCTGCATGACCATTTTTTAGCACACCTCCGCGGATGGAAATTTAGTCGATTCCCCCTTTGAAGGTCTTTGAAGGGGGTTAGGGGGTTGTCTCCGTTCCGGACTGGACCGTTCGCTCGATAGAGGGATAACCCCCAGCAGCCTCGGCTGCCGACCCCTTTGACAAGGAGGAAATTCTTGAGAGTGCGAGAGACACCATGAAATCAAACTTGTTCCTAATTATGTTGTTTGCCGGATTTCTCGGGATCCCGATTGCAGGCTCAACGCAACAGAACAATCCTTCCGACCCCGCATCACTTCCCCGCGCACGCTGGCTGGAAAACGGGCTGATTGACGCCGGCGGCAGCCATGAGCCTTACCTTTTTGTGGTCCGGCGCGGTGGACAGCATCTGAATGCCTACGAACATTATCAGAAAGCGCAAAGTGAGGATCTTATTCGCCGACTGAAGGACCAGGGCATCGAAGTATTTCACACCCACTTGTACAAGGGCTTTGGGATGGCGGCTGAAAAACCGGAAATGGAGGATGCCAAGCGGGTGGCCGCAATCGCACATGGTTACGGGCTCAAAGTAGACAGCTATATCCAATGGAACACAATGATGTACGAGACTTTTTTTGCTGAAGAGCCCAGGGCCAAAGACTGGATCCAGCGTGACGCGTTGGGAAAGCCAATCCTACTGGTCTACGGTTACCAGCAATCGTACCGCTACCGCCCCTGCTTTGCCAATCAGGAGTACCTGGATTATTTGAAGAAGATCGTCAAATATGCAGTGGAAGAAGTTAAAACGGACTTCATTCATTTTGACAATTTTGACCTCAGTCCCGAACCTGATTCCTGCCACTGCCAGACCTGCGTGCGCAAATTCCGTGAGTTCTTGAAAACCAAGTATTCGCCAGACAAGAGGAAAGAGCGGTTCGGATTCGAAAATGTGGACTACGTGAACCCTCCTTCATGGAATTTCCAGAACCCGCCGGAAAAAATGGAGATCATCTTTGACCCTGCGATTCAGGAATGGATTGATTTTCGCTGCCAGGTCATGGCGGACGCTTTGCGCCAGTTGGCAGCTTATGCCAAGTCCATGAACCCGGAGGTGGCGATTGAAGTCAACCCTCACGGCATCACCGGAGAGAATCGCGCCTGGGTCGCCGGTCTTGACCACGCCCGGTTTCTGAAATCCACGGAAGTTTTCTGGACGGAGGAAGAAAAC
>DATKMG010000127.1:0-4647 GCA_035541995.1 Terriglobia bacterium | reverse complement strand
GCACTGAGTGTCAAAGCGGGAGTAGCGGGAATAATTGGTGCATTCCTGGCTGGAATGGCTTTGTCAGAAGCCATGCCTCCCCGAATCCACGACCTTTCTCATGGTGTCACCGAGTTGCTCGTTCCCTTCTTTCTGGCCAACATCGGCCTTCATTTTAATGGGGGGGCTTTTGCCCATCAGTCCACTTTCTTACTCGCGCTCCTTCTAGTTCCGGCAGCCATCTTTTCAAAGATCTTGGGTTGTGGCCTGGGAGCTTCGCGGCATGGCAGAGTTGTCGCCACGCGGGTGGGATTGGGAATGATCCCTCGTGGGGAATTTTGCATGGTTGTTGCCCAAGTCGGTTTAGATTTGAAGGTGATTCCTCCTGACACCTTTGGAATTATCGTCTTCATGGCGGTTACCGTGACTTTAATGACTCCCCCCCTTCTGAAAATAGCTTTCAAGGGAATACTGCCACAGCCAGAGGAAGAAACTGAGATTTTTCGTCTTGGCTAATCGGAAAATAGCTGCCGCTGGGGCCACATTTGGAACTTTTTCAGGATTTAGTGCGAAAACACCCCTCCATTCGCGCTGAGCGAGAAGACTCCCAGCCGAGCGAACTAGTTTCTGTCGCGAAACGTGAAACCCCTTGTCCAATGGGGGTTTCAGAGATTTTGGTTGACATTTATGTGTGCCATGTGGCACACATAAGATATGAAAGCCACACTTGAATCACCCAGCCACCTGGAGCGCTGGTTCCGGGAGCAGGCCGCCAGCCTGTGGCCGGCGGGCTTGGGTTCGCTGAGCCTTCGCAAGAGCCCCTGTATCCGGGAGAACTGCGAGGCTTGCCGCAGCGGGCTGCAGCACCCCAGTCATGTGCTCTACGTCCGCATGCCCGGTCGGCGTTGGACGGTCTATGTTCCCGAAGAACTGGTACCGGAAATTCGCCGTTGTCTGGACAACGGCCGCGCGTTGCAGGAACTGTTGTGTCAAACCGTCGTGCGTTACACGAAAGCCTTGAAGCAGGAACGGAGCCGCCGCCTTCACAAGGAAAAGCCATGAGCCGAGCCCCCCAGCCTCAATTCAGTTTTGCCGATCTGGAAATCCTCCAGCAGGGGGTACAGCTGGACCCCCTCTTGCAGACCATCTCCGATTTCCTCACCGACCATGAGGAATTGGTAGAACGGGTCCGCCGGGATCTGGAGCGGGGTCTGAAGAACCCCGCCACGGGTCGCAGTGGATTGACGGCCCCCCAGGTGTTGCGTTCGCTGGCGCTGCAGCGGGTGAAAAACTGGGATTTGCGGGAACTGCGCGAGCGTATCGCCGACGGGTATACGCTGCGGAGCTTTACCCATTTTTTTGCGGAGGCCGTCCCCAAGCATGACGCCTTCCACCGCTCGTTTAACCGGCTGACCCCCCGGACCCTGGAAGCCATCAACGAAGGACTGATCCGAGCCGCGGTGGCCCTGGGCCTGGAGGACGGTCAGAAACTGCGGGTCGACACCACGGTGGTCGAAACCGACATCCACCATCCCACCGATAGCCGGTTGCTGTGGGACATCGTTCGGGTCATTACTCGACTCCTCGGGCGAGTGAACACCTGGTTGCCCCGGCGGGTGGGTGGCTTTACCAACCGGACCCGCTCGGCGCGCCGCCGCATGCAAGAGATTCAACGGATGACGCCTCAGCAGAGAAACCGGCAACAAGTCTTCAAATACCAAGAGTTGATCGGCATCACCCGGCAAGTCGTGGCCCAGGCGCGCCAGGTGCTGGAAAAAACCCGGAAGGTCAGGGGCCTGGACTGGCGGGAGGAGACAGCCCTTCGGGCCCTTCGTATCGAGATCGAACACTACTGCCAGCTGGGCGGCCAGGTGATCGATCAGGCGCGACGTCGGGTCCTGGAGGGGGAGCAGGTTCCCAGCGAGCAGAAGGTGTACTCGATTTTTGAACCGCACACCGATTTGATCAAGCGGGGCAAGGTCGACCAGCCAGTCGAGTTCGGACACAAAGTCTTTTTGGCCGAGAGTGCGGGCGGGTTGATCACGCAGTATCGAGTCCTGGAGGGAAACCCGGCCGATGAGGATCACGTGAAACCTTCGCTTCAACGTCACCGGAAAACCTTCGGCCATGCGCCCGACCTCTACAGTTCCGATCGCGGTTTCTACAGTGAAAGGAATATCGAGATCTCCCAGCAAGTTGGCGTCGGTCTGGCCAGCATCCCCCAGCGGGGCGGAAAGAAGACGGCCGAACGAGCAGCCCAGGAAAAAAGCCCGGCCTTCCGGAAGGGACAGCGTTTTCGGGCCGGCATCGAGGGGCGCATCTCGGTGCTCTTCCGCGGTCGTGGGATGAAGCGGTGCCTGGCTGAGGGACGGCAACATTTTGAACTCCTGGTGGGCGCCGCCGTGCTGGCCAACAATCTCTTGGTCATTGCCCAACGGCTGATCAAGAACCAGCAACGGCGGCACCGCGCGGCGTAGCTCCCCAGCAGGCTTCCGCACTTGAATCATCGAGGCCCAGCTGTGGCCAAACATCAAAGGATTGGTCAAGGGTGACATGTCGAAGCCTAATCGCAAGTCCCTGGCACGGCGTCTACGGTTACAATGCAACTGGAGCGGCACTTCGCGGCCAGTATGGAGGTCGTTTTTCATGCGTTTCGCGACAGAAACGAACTAGGGGTGGCTCGCTAAGTGAAGACAATCGCTAACCAGCTTAGACACAATCAGGGGTATCGTGCCGGGGATCAGTACATGTTTCGTCGGCCAGGTCCCACAGTCGATGGTCGAATCAATAGCATCCGCGTGAGAACTATGTTGATCTCATACTTCGTGGCATTGTCCGCTCTGGCGGTCTGCCCGCCATACAGAGCCGGACAGGTTCCTAAAAACGTATATTCACTTGAATGAGCGTGACCTGCAACGAATGAAGGCCGGCGGCCAGAATTGTGGAGTACAGCAGGAAATGCCCCCAAGATCGGGCATTTAATGGATTTTTGGGAAGTCTGTCACCCTTCAACCCCCTCAACATCGGTGTCACTCCATCAATTTCATTCTCCTCATTCTCGAAAGCAGGAGAGTATCCAAAATACCCTCGTGTCCATTTGATATCCCGAAGTGAAGGCTTGACAAGTCGTTCGGGCAGTCTGACCCAATCTGGTGTTACGGGAAGCATAGGCATCTGAGACATCTTTGCAAGGACACGTTCATTGTGCCACGAGATTTCCTCCTCGGTCCGAGTTCGGAATAACGATGGTGGGCAAGGCTAGAGCCAGGAATCCACACAGAATGTGGCAGAATTGTTGCCCGTTGCAAAATTGCCACGGAACACTTGCAAAGGGGCCGGGGTGTCCGACTCAGAACCTGTGCGTTTTCAATGTTCTGATATTCCGGTCTTGCGGTTGTCGGCTTGGTCTCAGATTTGCGAGGGCTTCCAGGTGGCTTCGAAACGTTGATGCGCGCGTGTTCCTCGATTATAATTAAGGGAGAGAGGTTCAACCTTTTAATTTGGAATGGACAGAGGACGGGAAGGCACTGACTTGGTTGCCGGCTGGCGGGTATTGTCAGGTTGAGAAGATCCGTGCAGACTGGATGGATGAAAACTAATGCGCCCAGCTATCGCGGATACCGATTTCCGCCTGACATCATCAGCCATGCTGTTTGGCTCTACCACCGATTCTGCCTGAGCTTCCGAGATGTGGAAGACCTCCTGGTAGAGCGTGGGATTACCGTATCCTACGAGACGATCCGACAGTGGTGTCGGAAGTTTGGAACCGAATACGCTCGGAAACTCAGGCGACGACAGGGTCGCTTGGGCGACACTTGGCACCTGGACGAACTGTTCGTGACTATCCAGGGTCAGCGACGGTATCTGTGGCGGGCTATCGACCAGGATGGTGACGTGATTGATATTCTCGTCCAAGCCCATCGTGATCAGCGTGCGGCTGAACGATTCTTTCGTAAGCTACTGAAAGGTCAGGAGAGGGAACCCCGGCGGCTGGTCACCGACAAGCTGAGGAGCTATGAGGCAGCGCACCGCACCCTCATGCCTTCTGCCCTGCACGACACCGAACGCTACGCCAACAATCGGGCTGAAGTCTCGCATGAGCCGGTCCGGCAGCGCGAGCGACAAATGCGAGGATTCAAATCCGTGGCTCAAGCGCAACGCTTCTGGCCTGTGCACGGAGTCATCCAGAATCTCTTCCGAGTCGGACGCCACCTGCTACGGTCACTAAACCATCGCCTCTTACGATCTCGCTCCTTCCTGGTTTGGCAAGAGGTAACGTGTGCCTAATGGCTCCGGAGGTCAGCCGCAACCCGTCCCGACATCACTCCAACGAGGCCAAGTTGACAGTACCCATGGAACTGCTGCGCTGCCATTACAACTTCGTGAGGCCCCACAGGGCATTGAAGTTTGGACGAGAAGTCAGGACACCGGCCATGCAGGCTGGGTTGACCAACAAGTCGCTGACATTGAGAGCGATCTTCTCATCGAGAATGTTTTTGCGGTTGCCGAAGAACGTCATCTTCATGCTTTTTGTCTTGGCCCGACCGGTGACCTTCACTCCTCGAGGATTCGCTGGCCTAGCAACGGGTGCAATCAAAAGTGACGTACAGATTTTGAAGTCCGAGACGAAAGGGCTGGACAAATCGGCAGCGGTGAGATATAGGAACA
>DATKMG010000126.1:0-2485 GCA_035541995.1 Terriglobia bacterium | reverse complement strand
GCTCGAATCGAACTTCATCCGGGGGTGGGTGAATGATCCTGAAAATGTGGGTGAAAGTTGGTGAAAATGGGTGGGTGAAAGTTCGTGAAAAACTACCGCCTCCGGTGGTCGATAGATCCTGAAAAATCACATTCTCAGCCTGTCTTGATGCACGAGGCTATTCGGTGAAATAAACCGCATTCTGTTACTGAGATCGCCAAGCGGACGATAGGCGCTCGTCATGAGTCAGCGAGCAGATGGCCTGCGGGAATATGATCAACGGCCAAGTCCTGACATTTCAGGAAATTCTTGCCGCGTACGCGACCGACTTAAAGGTGGCTAGCCAGAATTGCAAATACCTCGTGAATGTCTATCCGAAAGACGTTTCGGGGATGGATTTTGTTGCTGCTGACAAACAACTTAGAAGTATTTTCTATGATCAAATGCAGTAAGATGCGTGTGGCACCGATGTGTGCTCTGGTTTCGAGCCCTGGCCACGGTCAGCGGCGATGTAATTAATGGCTAGTTTTCGCAACGACGACCCTCTGTACAGGACATCCCTCCAAGGAACTAGGAAAACCTATTGGAGGATAGTGCCTGGAAGGTGCATCTTCAACCCAGTGCTTTAGCTTGCTGTTGTCGTTCGCGTCCACAACCACCGCCGCGATCTCGAACATCTTGTCGATGTCTGGCGCTCTTCCGTAAAAGGCTGTGGTCTTCACTTCCCATCTTCAACGTCGGCTGGCCCGTCCCCCTGAGGCCACCAACCGCTCAACCCCACCCGGCGCATCAGAACCCACATCGCTCGTTCCGGGGCCAGATTCAGGATTGCAGCATGAATTCAAAACGACGAATCACTCTCACGAAGGAATAGTGCCGGCTGGAAGAGATCAATCTCCCGCCGGACCTCGCAGGCACGCCGGCCGGCAAGGCCAGCACTGCCGAAGTGGCGGCCGAGCAGGAGGCAGGGACCAGGCAATTTCGACAAGGCGGACCTGCCGCAGGAGCTGCCGATCCTGGTCGACCCAAAGGCCAAAGGGGAATAGCCGTCGGAGTGAAGACCACGTTGTTTAAGCAACTGGCCCCAGCCGCCAGCGCTTCCCGCAATTCCTTCCCGTGTGTTCAATGAACTCCGCGACCAGCTAGCGTTCGCTCAAGGCTAAAAATGCAAGGTTCAGCCTTTTGGGAGGCTAAAAGTAGGTCCCGGGTTAGTACATATTTCTTAGTGATTTGCTTTGCGGTTGGTCTAGAAATCGACTCAGTGGTTAACTAGATCGTTGACTACGTACAAATAACGCTTGACTTTTACAATAACCTCCAGTATGGTATCCATCGGAAGAGCCAAATGAGAAGAATTTGCCAGATAAGCCGCTCATTTCAAATCATTCCCGCCCAAGGTGAGGAGGATGCGATGGCCACTTCGAGGAAGAAAAAGGTCGTGAAGGCCGATGAATTTGTGATCAAAGACTCGGGCGGGAAAATACGTGCAACCTTGGCGATGGATGAAAAGGGCACAGCATTGGATCTCTATGATGAAGGTGGACACCTCAGGATCTCAGCGATTGCGGCGACGAAGGGCGCGCTGTTTGGCCTGCTCGACGACAACAGCAGGGATCGGGCCAGCGTGGCAGTCACTTCAATTGGACCGACCCTAATACTGCGCGATGCCGAAGGTAGGGCACGGGCACGGTGGGGAGTCTGGCAGAATGTCCCTCTGCTGACGTTTCACGACGATAGCGATAGGACCCGTGTCGTGATTTCCTTGTCTTCGGAGGGGCCGAAGATCGAGATGTTTGACGCGCAGGGTCAGTTGATTTATTCAACTGCCCCGACCAAGGGGCATCGAGGGTGCTCCGCAAGGGGCCGAGACTCTCGGTCACGGAAAAGGAGAATCACATGGCCGGATTGGGAGTAACAAGTCCTGGCGGTTTCCGGGTCCAGGGAGGAGAAACCAAAGGCGCTGACTCCCGGGAAAGTGGAAATGGTCGCCGAGCGGAACGGTTCTCCGGATCCTATTCCCGCAGTTTCCAACGAAATCATGGTCAAAGCGAGGCTAAAATGACCGACAAACAATTGCCCGATTAGAACTCGTATCTCCCTCTCGAAGTTCACTGAGAAATCGGTGAGCGCGAACATCCAATTCGGTTTAGTAAGAAAGATGCCAGGGCGTATTTCCGCTCAGGGGTAGTGAACGGGCAACATTGGAAAGGTGCCAACCCGCCGGAATACAAATTGGTTTGGTCGTTGGAAAGTGACGATGATTGTCCTGGCGACGCGATTTCTGTGGGCCTAATTTGCCGCGAAGGTGTCAACAGGATGGTCACTGGTGCAGAGCAGATAAGTGGACTGGTGCCGTGTGCAAAATCCTCAGTGATCACCTACGAACCGGCCATATCTGATCACCCGAAATCCGGCCATGTGAGCTCGCCCTGCCGCGGTGGTTCTGCCGAACGCTTTGGAGTCGAGTCCTTGCCGGCATCGGAACTTCGGTGTAAAGCATTGTCTC
>DATKMG010000125.1:0-13182 GCA_035541995.1 Terriglobia bacterium | reverse complement strand
TTGTGGTATCGCTTTCTTAATTGCGGATTTCGCCTGACGGCAACGGCTGGAACGGACAAGATGACAACGTTTGTTACGGTCGGGGCGAACCGTGTCTACGCCCAAGTGGACGGGTCGTTGACCTATCAGGGCTGGATCGATGCACTCAAGGCAGGGCGGACCTTCGTCACCAACAGTCCGATCCTCTCCTGCCGGGTCAACAGCAGGGCTCCCGGGGCAACACTAAACCTGGACTCAAAGGGAAAGAAGCCAATTGTCCAGATTGAGGCGGCGGCAGAATCCCAGTTGCCCTATCATCACCTCGAAGTTGTCTGTAATGGCCAGGCGATCGCAGAAGCAACACCTTCAGGCCCGAGAAATCACTCTGAGATTCGAATGGAGCATCCGGTACGCCAAAGCTGCTGGATCGCAGCCCGGGCCTTCGAGGATATCAAGCCCTATCGGACTGCGGGGTTGAACTTCTCCACGGTGCACATCGAAGCCGGCACCCTGCACGGCAACTATTTTGGAACGCGTCGGCCCGAAACTGTTTTTGCGCACAGCTCCCCGTGCTATGTGATTCTGGATGGCCAGCCGATTCGCAGTTGGGATGACGCCCGTTACTACATCCGTTATCTGGATATGGCAATTCAATGGCTGAAAACAGAGGCTAAATTTGCCAGCGAGGGTGACAAGAAATCTTCCATCGAGGCGTTCCAAATGGGGCAGGCAATCTATGAGGAACGAGCGGAAGAAGCGCACCGCCTTCAAACTGGGGGAGCTTAGTGCCCGGGGAATTTAACGCCTGCCTGAAGCCGGAGGAGATGCCACTATTGACTCTTACATTTCTTAGTGCCATCTCACCCCTCACCCGACCTTGTGGAAGTTTATCAAACCTCCACCCCTTCCCCCGCCGGGGGGAGAGGGACCGGGGTGAGGGGGCGGTGTCACTATAATTTGCAAGTTTCTATAATACAGGACTCCTGTGGCCTTCCCGGTAACAGTTGTTGGGTCAATGCTCACTCTACCAGAGAGAAGGGATCGATATGATCGGCCAGACCCTTTCGCATTATCAAATTCTTGAGAAACTCGGCGAGGGCGGGATGGGTGTGGTCTACAAAGCCCGGGATCTCCGCCTCGACCGTTTCGTCTGCATCAAGGTCCTCCGCCCCGAACAGCTTAAAGACGAATCGCGCAAGCAGCGGTTCATTCAGGAGGCCAAATCCGCCTCCTCGCTGAACCACCCGAACATCATCACTATCCACGAAATCGATCAGGGTGACGAAACCGACTTCATCGTGATGGAGTTCGTAGACGGCAAGACTCTGCAACAGTTGATCCCCGGCGTCGGCCTGCCGGTGGCTGATGTATTGAAGTACACCATCCCCATCGCCAGCGCGCTGGCGGCAGCGAACGCGGCAGGCATCATCCATCGCGACATCAAGCCGGGTAACATCATGGTCGGCGCCAACGGAATCGTCAAAGTGCTCGATTTCGGCCTAGCCAAGCTTACGGCTCCGGAAGAGAATGCTGAGGGCGCAACGCAAACCTTCAAAGGCCAGACCGAAGAAGGTACCATCGTGGGAACCGCTGCCTACATGTCTCCCGAGCAGGCGCAAGGGAAGCCGGTGGACGCGCGTTCCGACATCTTCTCGTTCGGCGCCGTGCTTTACGAGATGCTCACTGGCCGCCGCCCCTTCCAGGGCGACAACCGCATGTCCACGCTGGCTTCGATTCTGCAGCAGGAACCCAGGCCTCTCGCCGAACTCGACTCCCGTATCCCCCGGGAACTCGAGCGCATCGTCATGCGTTGCCTGCGGAAGGACCCGGATCGCCGTTTCCAGCACATGGCGGATCTGAAGGTCGCGCTCGAAGAACTGAAAGAAGAGTCGGATTCGGGGAAGTTGACTCTCGCGCCTACTCCCAGAATGCGAAGCCGAAGCTGGCTCGCACTTGGCTTGATCGCCGCTGTCGTTCTCCTGGCGGCACTCTCCTCTTGGTTCTGGTGGCATTCCAAGCCGGGAAAACCCGCGGAACGCTCGCTCACCCGACTGACTTCGAACGGCGTTTCCTTTGGACCATCGATCTCTGCAGACGGGAAGTTACTCGCGTACATGTCGTCCGCTACCGGGCCGAACCCGGACATCTGGGTCCAGCAGATCGGCGGCGGCAAGGCCATTCAGGTCACGCATGAAAAGGAAGGGGCCTCTTCCCCGATCTTTTCTCCCGATGGAACGCAAATCGCCTATGTCTCGCATGGCGACATATATGAGATACCGGCGCTGGGCGGCGATGCCCGGCTGATCGCCAGCGACGGTCTCGGCCCGCTTTACACCCGGGACGGGTCGTCGATCGTGTTTGCACGCGGGATCGAAGCCTTGCGCCGCCTTTTCACGGTCCCTCGTACAGGCGGCACTCCAGTCACGATCCACCCGGAGATGGGTTTGGGTAGCATTCCAATCGTTTCCCCCGATGGAAGCAAGGTTCTCGCACTTGCATCCCGAAGCGGTCGGCAGGACCAGGACCTCAAGCGGTGGTGGATGATCTCGATCTCCGGTGGAAAGCTCGAAGAGGTCGTTGCGCCCACACTGCTACCCGGTGAGAATCGCGCCCCGGCGCCATTAGTCTGGATGCTCGACCCGAATTCCGGTTACCAAGGGGTCATCTTTAGCCGAGCGACCGGTGACACTAATAACCTGTTTCGAGTGGCAATGACAAGCGATGGCAAAGTGACTTCTGATCCGGAGCAACTCACCTTCGCCACGGGCTTTGCCACTTCTCCTAGCGTCTCCGGAAACGGGCGCATGGTCTTCGACAGCTCAACGGGCAGTACGAACCTTTGGTCCATTCCAATCGACACTGATCACGCACGGGTAACGGGCGAGCCTCAGAGTTTGACCCATGTGGAGGGGCTTCGCGATGATGCTCCCTCGCTTTCCCGAGACGGCAAGAAGGTGGCTTTTTTTTCCAGTAACCGTCTTGTCGTAAAGGATCTGACGACGGGACGAGAAACGCAGCTGGTTCAAGATTTCCCAATAAACCGAGGGTCCTCTCCCAGCATTTCTCCGGATGGCTTGTTGGTTGCCTACTACTTCTTCAACAGCGCCCCGGCCGAGCCTGACATCTACTCCATCTCGACCGCCGGGGGTACGCCGCGCCAGATCTGCCGGGAATGTGGAGGGCCGGGCGGCTTCTCGGCCGATAACACGCGACTGCTGACGGAGAAAGGCGCTTTTGGCGGTGGTTTCGATCACATTGGGCTGGTGGATGTCTCGACGGGTAAAATATCGGATGTGTTGAGCGATCCGCAGCATCACCTGTGGAACCCTTACTTTTCCTGGGACGACAAATGGATGGGATTCCTGATGCAGACCGGCGCCGATCAGGAACACTACCGCATCTACGTGACGCCGGTGGAGAACTTCGTTCCCGCAGGGCCAGACCGCTGGATCCAGCTCACCAGCGGCGAGTACCACGACGACAAGCAGCAGTTTTCTCCCGACGGCAACACCATGTACTTCACCTCGAACCGCGATGGCTTCACCTGTGTCTGGGCCCTGCAGCTGGATCCAAAAACCAAGAAGCCCCTCCGTGCTCCTTTCGCCATTCAGCACTTTCACGGTTCCCAGCGTGTCTACGCGGGTATTTCCGAGTTGAATCACATGGAAGTGAGCGTGGCTAGAGACAAAATCGTCACCAACCTCGACGAATTTCACTCCGACATCTGGATGATGCAGTTGGAGGCGGGCCAGTGAGGGCAAGGCGGACGGTCAGTTAGGCTACCATCGTAACTGGATGCAGGCTTTGCTCCAGGCACTCTGGCTGATTTTGCAGTGGCAGGAATGGGTCAGTCTTGCGGGGTTTTTGCTGTAGGGCGGTTGTGTCAACCGCCTAAACATGCGGCGTTTCACAGAAACGCCCTACAATATCCCCTGTGTAACTGACCCGGTACGGTGGCATCCGATACTCCTTAAAACCGCCGATTTTGGCACCCCCCGGAAGGGATCTCCCCCATGCACCGAATCGCTTTTGCTGTCTCCCTACTTTTTGGCGAATTTCTGGTCTGTACAGGTATGGCGGCAGATCCTCTGGTGGTCGATCTGTGGCCGGGGAAAGTGCCAGGAGACGCTGGCATCAACGACCAGGAAAACAGCCGCATTCATCCGTCTCCAATCGTTGGACCAACCAAGCTAATTACCAATGTCACCAAGCCGACACTCACAATTTATCAGCCAGCCAAGGACAAGAGCACGGGAACAGCGATGCTGATCTGTCCCGGAGGGGGCTATTGGGATCTTTACTGGGAACTCGAAGGAGAGGAAGTGGCGTCGTGGCTGAATTCGCAAGGCATGACCGGCATTATTCTAAAGTATCGTGTACCACGGCGACCCGGGGATGTCCCCCGCGAGCCTCCCTTGGGCCCGCTACTCGACGCCCAGAGGGCCGTGAGCATTGTCCGCAGCCGGGCCATGGAATGGGGAATCGACCCGAATCGGATCGGGATGGTCGGCTTCTCGGCCGGTGGTCATCTTGCGCTCGCGACAGCCACGAGTTTCGAGAAGCGGAGATACGAACCGATCGACGCAATCGACCAGATCAGCTGCCGGCCCGATTTTGCCGTCCTGTGCTATTCAGGTTATCTGAAGGCCAAGGACAAGGGTGAAATCTGGCCGGGGCTCCGCATTCCGGCCAATACGCCCCCGATTTTCCTGGCCCACGCTAACGACGACAGTGAAAAATATGGTGGGTCCATCCCGGAAAATAGCGCGTTCATGTACATTGCTTTGAAGCGCGCCGGCATCCCAGTCGAGCTGCACATCTTCGCGAGCGGCGATCACGATTTCGGTGTGCGCCAGAACGGTAAACTTCCATCGAGCTGGCCGCAACTCTGCATCAAGTGGCTGCACAGCCTGGGCCTGTTGAAGCCGGATTCGCCCGAGTAAATGTTCATCCTGTGGCCCACTTCGAGTCAGTTGGTTCCACCCCCAGACACGACTTCATTTTTCCGCGGGATGCCTGATGAAGTAGTGCCACTTGTCGAGGCCGGCAGGAACAGCGACGTCGAAAAAGCCCACCATCATTTCATCGGTGGTTTGGTCTCCCCAGCGGACCTCTTTAGTTGGATCAGGATTTTGTGGATTGTTGCGAGAATTGTCGAACCAGGCTACTGCCTGAAGGATGGTTCCCGCTTTCAAGCCCAGGGGTTTTGCCAGCCGATAGCTCAATTGCCAATAGAAGTCGTAATTCACTCGAAGTAGCGTTCTGAAACCACCCCCAGGGTAGATGATGTTGTATTCAAATCGCTTTCCCCGCAGGTGCATGTGAGGGAAGAAGCCGAGGAGAGTGGCGTCGTTGGGAAGCGAACCGGTCGCTTGTACTCTGTAGTCATCCGCTTCCGGTGGAATGACAAATTTATCGTTGGTCAACTGGAGCGTAATGACACGCATCTTCGGTGGGTGTTCGGCAAATACTATGCCCACACTCGTCTGGTCTTCGCTCGCGTGACCATTTGTTGTGTAATGCATCTGAAAGACCAGGTCGGAACCAGCGGGGATGAATTTCGCCATGTCCTCGGGCAATTGGTCCGGCGAACTTCCCGGAGCATAGACAAGGAGCATGTCGCTGGTGGTGAAATGAGCATCGTGCATATCCATCGCATCGGAAAGGGTGGATGCGGTGAAAGGCTTGCCGATTGGGGCACCCCGGAGCCAGTGCGATTCCGGGGGCCGGATGTAGATGACCGCATGATGAACATGCTCCCGGCTTGATGGAAGCACTTGTGACATCTGCACCCACTTGTCTTCGGTGAAACCGGTCGGCACGATTTCGTACGTGTACTCGATAATGCCCTGAGATGGAATGGGCACCGGTTCTAACATTCTCAAGACGCGCTGGGGCTGTGGAATGTCCCACCCGCCGACCCATTGAAGTGGCGGAGGCGCATTCCGCAGATCGCCCGCGATCGCTCCGGAATTCGCCCAATCGGTAATTAATGCAATCTCCTCCTTTGTCAGTGTAGGATCGTTGGCAAAATTCCCGATTGCCGGATCAGCAAACCATGGCGGCATTTTGCGCGTGGATACCTTTCGTACGATCTCAGACGCCCACTTTTTTGTCTGTTCGAAGGTGACCAGTGGCATAGGAGCAATCCCGCTCTCGCGATGACAGACCTGGCAATGCTTCTGAAGAATGGGAACAATGTCCTGATAAAAGGAAGGCAAGTGAGTAACAGTCTGATACTCCGGCGCGCGGCCAAAGAGCCTCGTGGGACTGCCCGAAAGTAGCAGAATGGCCAATCCGATGATAACCCTACAGCCTGAGTGTGGCTTCGAGTGATGCATGACGTCCCGTGAGCCGAGAACTCCTCTTCCTATTAATTATAGCAGCTCGATTCGCACTTCACGGTCGGCCCAAATTTCTCCTTTTCCCGGCAATAAACAGGTCTTTGCCTGAGCTGAAAATAATTGTTGACTGTTCTAGATAACTAGTACACTATATATATGTGGTGAACATGACGTCCAACAATAAAAACGCCTTTCAGTTCGGCTTGGACTTACACAGCGGCGTCCCGGCTTATCGCCAAATCATCGACCAGGTGGTCGGCGGTATCGCAGCGGGCGCTCTGGTCGGGGGCGATCAGCTTCCGACGGTTCGTCAACTAGCTGTCGATCTGGCCATCAATCCCAACACGGTCATCCGGGCTTATCGCGAACTCGAAATTCGAGGAGTGCTGGAGACCCAGCAGGGTACCGGTACGTTTGTGAGCCACCAGAAGGTCCCGCGCGATAACGCCGAGCGGCAGCGCCGGCTGAGTCAACTGGTCGGCGAATTCGCGGCCCGTGCAGGTTCCGAGGGCTTTACCACTGAGGAGTTGATCGAACGGTTGCAAGATTTTCAAATAGAGGGAAGAAAGAAGAGGAGGTAAGGTGTCATGTGGCAAGATCATAAGAAAAATCGGGTCAGTGGTATAGCGGTGGCGCTTTTTGCCACCTCCATCGCGGCCGGTGTAGGGGTCATGGTCGCAATCGGTAATCAGGCACCGTTATTCGTGGGATTGCTGATCGGCGTCTACCTGCTGTTTTCCATCAAAATAGCGGATCAGTGGGAAAAAGTGGCCGTGCTGCGGCTCGGTCGCTTTATCGGGCTGCGCGGGCCAGGCCTGTTTCACGTGATTCCAATCGTCGATAGGCTCAGCCGGTACGTCGATCAGAGGGTTCGTGTGGCCAGTGTGATGGCTGAGTCTACCCTGACGCGCGACACGGTACCGGTGAATGTGGATGCTATCGTGTTTTGGATGGTATGGAATGCGGAGAAGTCGATTTTGGAAGTTGAGGATTTCGTTCAGGCCATCACCATGAGTGCCCAAACCGGCCTGCGGGAATCCATCGGACGCCACGAATTGGCGCAAATGATCACGGAACGCGAAATGCTCGGTCATGAGCTACAACGCATTCTGGACGAGAAAACCAACCCCTGGGGCATTACCGTTCAGTCCGTAGAGATCCGGGATGTGCGGATCCCGCAGGGACTGGAGGACGCTATGTCCCGCCAGGCCCAGGCAGAGCGGGAGCGCCAGGCGCGCAACATCCTGGGACAGGCAGAAACAGAGATTTCGGAAAAGTTCGCGCAGGCGGCATCGACCTATCAGAACAATCCCGTCGCGCTGCATTTACGTGCGATGAATATGCTGTATGAGGCCATTAAAGAGCGTGGTTCCATGGTCATCGTGCCCTCGTCCGTCGTGGAAACGATGGGCTTAAGCGGCACGCTGGCGACTGCCGCGCTCGGAGGAGCGAAACCCGAATAGCTCTCGGGAGGGGAGCAACGCATATGAGTTACTTATTTGAAGTAGTCGTGCGCAAAGGCTTTCTCGGCTCGCCTGCGACTAACGCTGTTTCGTTTGCTATCCGGCATAACGAACCGGCTTCTTTGTGCGAAGGCTGGTTAAACATCTTCATGGTAGGACAAAATGAAAGGCTAATCTAGGTATATGAATACCGAAATGACACCGACACCTCACATCTACTCCACAACTCTGATCCGTCGGATGGGTTACCGCCACGGCTTCCCCTTCATCACGTCCATTGTTCTCGCCGTAGTGACTACTGCCTGGCCGCTTGTACGCGATACCATCCTCCACAAAGGAACATCAATCTGGACGTTTGCGATCTTGACGACTATCTCAACTGCTTTTGCGTTGCTGTGCGGTGGCCGGTTTCGCACTTTCTTCATTGCAATCGCGGTAACGCCCCCATTCCTTTTTGTTTTGGGCTGGTACAATCTACATTCTGCTATCTTGAATTTTCCAATCAAAGCCGCTGGTGAATATTTCCTCTATTTCGTGGCGACTCCAATTCTTCTGGTCTGGACCATTGCGACGCTGCTCAATCGCAATGAACGAAGCGTGTAACGGTCGCCGGCTGCCGTTGGAATGCGCCAACTTGAAAGAACAATATGAGATATTTTGACGGACCTACAATTACCAGACTCAATCCTGCCGGGTTTCCCGGCCTCCTCATTGTTATCTCCGTCATGGTGGGGTTTTTCAGTTTATTCCCGTTATCGACTGCGATAGAAATTGCGGGAACTCTCATCTTAGCAGGCGTGATCATGGCAGGGGTCCGGATCATCGTCGCCAGAAAGAGAATTAGCGATAAGCGCTCAGGGATTTTGGGTTGAAGGCATAAAAATGCTAAGAGCTTTTTAGCTTATAACCGAAAGATTCCTTGGGGGGAGGGGGAGGAGGCGACGGATGAGCAGTAGAGACGAAATGGAACTCTATTTGACACACCTGTTGGCCCGGATGGACATACCACAAATCCTAAACATACCGGGGATCAAGGAAGTTTTGGAACGCGAACTGGCAGGGCGTGTTAAGGAGCTGAAGAAAAGCCTTAAGCTAGACTGGTTCTGCCAGAAGGGTGCCGAGAAGGCTGCCTAGACTTTAGAGGTTTGTAGGCCTAGTCTCGCGATGCAACACCACACAGAATTTGTAGTAATGCTGCAAGCATGTTCCAGGTACTTAAAGATCTGTAACCGGTAAAACCTCGACAGTCCATCCCACTAGGACTGCGTTGTTCAAATCGCCTGATTCTCGGATATCGGGTAACCCTCCGGCCGGATAATGGAATTGGGCATTTATTTACCTACTAGCACGTCTCCCAGATAAAATCTTGCTTCAAGTCAAGACGAAAGGCACATGGCGTAAGGCTTCTCACCAAACTGGGCCCGAACTCGTATGAACGAAGGCGTTAGTGAGGCTGACACTCGATGTGTAGCAATTCTGGATCTTCGAACAAACCTGCGATAACCTTGGATCAAAGGAAGGGTCTTGGGGTGCCGGCTCTGAGAGGCGATAACGAGAGCGGCCCTCTAGCTGACCGGTTCGCAATCCCACTATCAAAATTCCGAATCCCAGGGATTACCCGGAGAAATGCCATGGTCCTGAATCCCATTTTTTTGTCCTGCTTACTCTCCGTACCTTGGAACATTTCTCTTGAGAAAGTTGCTCCACTCCTGCCCATCAAACAAGGATCGGTGCAAAAGGTGAAGGATACCGCCAGTCTGAAGCAAGTTTTGGAGAGCGGCATTGAAAATGCAACAGTCCTGGTTGCCGACGGCATCTACGATATAGCCGAACCCATTTATATACAGAGAGGAAGGAATATCGTCCTTCGCGGAGCCAGTAACGACCCCACTAAGACAGTTCTAAGGGGGAGGGGCTTCTTCGAAGGGAAGCCGGACGACGACTTGTTGAGAATCGGCAAGGTTGAAAATGTAACTATTGCCTACCTCACGTTTACCGAATGCCGGTCTTATGGAATTAAGGTCGAAGCGGAAAACTTCCCCAAAGACGTACACATTTATAGCTGCCACTTCAAGAACATTGGAACTCGGATGATCAAGGGCTCGACATCCCAGCAAGGAATGGCGGTAGGGGGCTCAATCCGGTATTGCCGGTTCGAGAATACGAAAATACCGCCCCATGAATGGCTCTTCGAGGGAGACTACATCACCGCTATCGACATGATGGCGCTGGATGGGTGGCAGATCAGCGACAATTTCTTCAAAGATATTAAAGGACGAAATGGCGGGGCACGGGGTGCCGTTTTCATTTGGGTGCGCTCGAGGAACGTGACGGTCGAACGGAACGCAATCGTAAACTGCGACAGGGGCATATCCTTTGGGAATCCCTCCGGATCCAGCAACTATGTTCCCGGGCAGGAGCATATCCGCAATAGCATCATCAGGAATAACTTCATTGTCCCGGGGCCCGATGCAGGCATCGAGTTGTGGTGGGCCGATCATATCAAGGTCTATAACAATACGATCTGGCGCGATGATGCGGAGGGTCCAGGGTTGCGTGGAGGGGCGGACGAATGGAAAATCACTCACGTTGACGTTGTTAACAACCTAGTGCGCGGCACCAACATGCTTGCTGGAGGTGTGAGACTGCGGAGCAACCTCTTCTTCAGTGATTTTCCCATCGATGCCCTGGATCCGCACCGCACGAATCTTCGCCTTGCCCCCTTCTCAGAGAAAGTGGTGAACAAAGGGACACCACTGCAGGAAGTGGTCGACGATTTTGAAGGGCGGCCCAGGAAGGCCACTCCTGACATTGGTGCAGTCGAGACTATGGAAGGCAGGTCACAAATTGAAACCAATCCATAAACCGCCAGTCCGGGTGGGGGATGGAGTACATTCAATCCGTCCCTGAGACGTGCATGCGAAAAACAGCATTATGAGCCGAGCGTCGAGGCTACCAGAGTTCTGACGACAATTACGAATGTGCGCCTATTCCTTTGGGTGCCGACCCCTGTGGCCTCAATTCACTGACTGGTTGTCGTTTCTGAAAAAGGAGCGCCAAGCCCCCGAAGAGAGACCCGACAATGACAGTGAAGGCTATCCACAAGGTAAGTTGAGGCATCAGCCCGATCAAAAACCACTTCGAGACGAGGCCCATCTGCGGGAAGCCTGGAGGTCCTTGTTCGTAGTGGGTACCCCAGTTCGCCGCCATCGCGACGAACATTAGGATGGCCACAGGGATGCGCGCTGCCAGACCGTAGATCAATTCAACCTTGCCCAGCGCCGGCCAGCCGCGATAAGCGATCCAAAGCGCGAGAAGCATGGCCAGGTTAGCCGAGACAATGGTGGCAACGATCGGCATCGACAACTTGAAAATTACCATACTGAGACCAATTCCAACCACCAGCGCGGCTAGCGCAAAGCCTATGGCTCGTCCGCGACTTGCTGGGCCGTGCCCCGTTTGGTTAAGCCGGATGGCGAAGTAGATACCGAAGATCGGAACCAACCATACGATGCCGACAATGGCGAATGCGCCGCCCCCCTCGCGGCTGAAGAACTTAGGTGACCAGTGCTGAAGTTCGCCCACCAAACGGAGCAACGTGACAGCAAGGGTAATGACGGCCGGAACAACGACCAGCCGGCGAATGGAAAGCCTCGCAACAGGTTCTGACATAGGATTTCCTCCTGAGTTTCACTTCTTTGCCCTCTCGGGCTGCATATTCTCGATAGAGAATTATTATACCCCGTTTTTGGAAACCGGACCGTATCTGCAGTGAGAAGCAGGAGCCGGTTGGCGAAGTGCCAGCGGGCACCGCCCTCCGCCATGCCCTGGGAATAAGATTCCGATATAGAGCTCAACTCCTCGATCAGGCGAGGGAGCCCACCCGCGCCTGATCGAGGAGTAAGAGTCGGGTGTATACGATGACCCAGGGCGTCGCTCGCTTTGCCCTTATAGGTATTCAGAGCACGATAGTGCGAAGTAAGTATGGTCGCAGTAGTCGCCCTCTTTCTTTCTTTTTGGGTCCTTTTTTCTTTCTTTGTGGAGGCTGTGAATCCTGTGGAAAACAGTCGAAGGGCAGTAACGCGGACTGGACTAAAACCGCGGGTAGAGTGCATAGTGAACAGCACAACACGCAACGCCTGGCTACGAATAGCTAGCCCTGACCATGGCGATGGTTGAGCCCAGAGTTTCGAGCCCGGCGCTGCACCAGCAACCCTGAACGCATCACTCAGATGAGGTCCCCAGAGGACTCTACTATAAGGATTGCGCCCGTTGCTGGCAAGCGTGTTGTCAGTCCACTGCGAGGTGATTATCATGACTCCATCCTCTGCTGCCCCAGCAAGCCGGATCGTGGCCTATGTCGGTTTAGATTGGGCCGATCAGCAACATGTCGTCTGCTGGCGCGCCGCCGATTCCACACAGCTGCCTAGCGCCGTCGTCCGGCAACAACCTGAGCCCCTGCGAGCCTGGGTGGCCGAACTACGGCAGCGATTCCCGCAAGGCCTGATCGCCATGGCTTTGGAGCAAAGTCGGGGACCGGTGATCGCGGCTCTGATGCACTACGACTTTCTGCAGCTCTACCCGATTAATCCCAAGTCGCTGGCCCGCTATCGGGAATCCTTTTTCAGCAGTGGGGCCAAGGATGATCCCGGCGATGCCGCCCTGTTGCTGGATCTGCTGGTCAAACACCGGGAACAATTTTCGCCCTGGGTCCCCGATGATGCCTTGAGTCGGCAACTGGCCCTGCGCGTCGAGCATCGCCGCCAACTGGTGGATCTGCGCACGGCCTTGATCCAGCAGCTGAGCAGTCACTTGAAGCTCTATTTCCCTCAGGCTCTGGACTGGGCCGGAGAGCTCGACAGCCTGCTGGCTTGTGATTTCCTCCAGCGTTGGCCGACTCTGGGGGCTGTGCAGCAGGCCCGGCCCGCTCAGCTCGAGCAGTTCTACCATCAGCCTCATTGCCGTCGCTCTCACCTGATTCAAGAGCGCCTCCAGCAGATTCAACAAGCCCGGCCCTTGACCGAGGACCCGGCCCTGGTGGAAGCCTCCTCCCAGATGGTACTGGCTCTGGTGGCTCAAGTGCGGGTCTTGACCTCCACCCTCGAGCAGTGGCAGGACGAGATCAATCGGCTGTTTGCCCGGCACCCGGACGCCTTCATCTTTGCCAGTTTCCCGGCGGCCGGGCCGGTCTTTGCTCCCCGGCTGCAGGCGGCCTTCGGGTCACGCCGCGAGCGCTTCGGGGCGGCTCAAGACCTCTTGCAGTTTTCCGGAGTGGCCCCGGTCACTCGACGCAGCGGCAAATCCCGTCAGGTCCACCGGCGCTGGGCGCGGCCCAAATTTCTGCACCAGAGCTTTGTCGAGTTTGCCGCCCTGTCACTGCCTCACGGTGGCTGGGC
>DATKMG010000124.1:0-17562 GCA_035541995.1 Terriglobia bacterium | reverse complement strand
GCCCAGCCACCGTGAGGCAGTGACAGGGCGGCAAACTCGACAAAGCTCTGGTGCAGAAATTTGGGCCGCGCCCAGCGCCGGTGGACCTGACGGGATTTGCCGCTGCGTCGAGTGACCGGGGCCACTCCGGAAAACTGCAAGGAAAGACGGCGACTACTGCGACCATACTTACTTCGCACTATCGTGCTCTGAATACCTATAAGGGCCAGCGAAGGGACTTTTGTCCCGAGCGTCGCCCTGGGTCAATGACCCCCACGAAACTCCCCGAGCTCTGAAAGAGCGGAATTGCATACCGGACCCCATCAACCCAATGTTGAGGGGGAAGAGGGTGGTCTGTGAGCGCAAGAACCTCGAGGCTCAAGATCTCTCTTTCGCCCCTTTCAGGGCTGGGGGCCTCTTAGGGGCACTTGTAGCCCGTAATCCCTAATGTCGCTGCAAGGCGCTACGGTTTCAGAGGGTGAGGTTCCGGGAGTGGTTTGCGTGGCACCATCTCCGCTCGGGTTGCAGCACTGTAAACGACAGTGGCCATGACCGCTGCGGCCTGCATCAGGTCTCCTGCCTGTGTGTGGTCATAGACGTCCATGTTGGAGTGATGTGTGCGCGTGCCATACTCAAGGGCATCCTGGATGAATTGGAAGCCGGGTATTCCGAGGGCATCGAAGGATTGGTGATCTGTTCCGCCTGTGTCACGAATGCTGATTGTCGTTACCCCCTGGTCGCGAAATGGTGCCAGCCAGGCCTCGAACAGAGGGCGAGCAGCATCGTTACCCTGAAGATAGACGCCCCGAATTTTCCCGCTTCCATTGTCCAGGTTGAAATAAGCACTTACTTTTGCCTGAGCGGGCTTGATCTGCATGGTGACAGGGTCGCCGAAATGGTCTTTGACGTAAGCCTTCGAGCCCAATAAGCCCTGTTCCTCGCCGCTCCAGAGAGCCAGGCGTACCGTCCGTGCCATTTGAAACTTCAGCGCTTTCAGAATGCGCATGACCTCCAAAACTACCGCCGAGCCGACTCCGTTGTCTGTCGCGCCGGTCCCGCCGATCCAGGAGTCGAAGTGAGCGCCTAACATGATGATCTCGTCGCTTCGGGTCGTCCCTGGAATCTCGGCCACTATGTTGGCCGCTTCCACATTCTCGTCTGAGGCCTTCACCTCCAGATCCAACTGCAGGGTCACTGGGACCTTCCTCTCTATGAGGCGGGCGATGCGGCTGTAGTGCTCAGGCGTGAGCCGTACGTCGGGAAGCGCCAGGGGGTACTTGGCGTCCCAGGAGCCGACGTACTCGCCGAAAACGGTCCCACCGTCACCGCGGGAGTCCATGCTGAGAATGGCTACCGCACCCTCTCCTTGCAGGAAAGCGTACAACTGCTCCATCACGTCCCTGTGCTTGTTCGAGTAAAGCTCCCAAAACTGCAACGGTGCTTGTGCAAAGAACTGCTCCCGGTCTTCGGGATCTTCCGGGATCGCCATTTTGGAATAGTCGAACTGACGCGATACTCGCGGCTCGGGCGCCAGAAACATGGCATTCAGATCCCCGTCGGACAGTCGCGCACTCGAAGGATTTACCTGCAATCCCAGGTCCCTGGCTCTTTCAAGCAAAACCATTTTGCCCTTGAGCTGACCCTTGTAATTCATTTTGTATTTTTCAATTTCCGCTCGTAGTTTTTCCGGATCCATGCGCCGCTCGATCTTCAAAAGGGTCAGGACTGGCTCTGCCTTGACCGGTCCGTCAGTACCAGCCGACCAGGCCAGAGGGAACCCGATCAGCGGCGCATAGTTCGGTTCGAGGATATCGATATGAAAGCGGCCATAGGACCAACGTCTTCCAAACGGGCCCCATTTTTCAAGGTGGGCGCTTTCAATGCCATACTCCTTCAACTGGTGCACCGCCCATGAGGCAGCCTCGTCGTAATTAGGGGAGGCAGTAAGGCGCGGACCGTGGATATCGGTGAACTGAAACAGATGGTCCATGACTTTCGAATGCTCGAAAGCTTCGGACTTGATTCGATGCAGGACAGAAAGATCTACCGATTCCTCGGCCAGGGAGATCGTGCATAACAGAAATATTGCGAGTATCGGCCTTAAGAGTGCCCAGACCATGCAATTCATGATTGTCTCCGTTTGGCTAGCAACCAGTCTGTGTCTTGACTCCACGCCGCCATCATGGAGCTTCCATCTTCAACTGTACAAAGGTGCATTAAAACGGCAGGCTCCAAATGAACGCAATTGAGTTTGACCAACCATGAGACAGGGGCGAAAACTCGAGAAGGATCCGGAAAAAAATCGCCTGACGACTGTTCTTTTTGCTTCGAAATCAATTGTGGCTGCTGGCAGCATTCCCTTCGTTGGCCTGCATGGTGGCAATCCGAGCCTGCATTTCGCGGGTCAGGTGCGGTACCAAGCCCAACAGGCGTTCCATCAGCATGAGCTGTCCACGGTGATGCATCTCGTGCTCCTTGGTGCTCATCAGCATCTCAAACCGGGATTTGTCGGGGGGCATCATCCCCTGCGGGTAAGCTACACGCTGGCTCAGGAAATCTTCCCCTATACCCTCCAGCAATTGGGAAAACTTCTCGCCGCCTGTACGCAACAGAGCAAGGATCTCCGCCTTCGAACGAGCTACCTGTTCCTCGGCCTTCAGCGCAGCTATGAAACCAAAGAAATCGAAGCCATCGAGGGTGGTTCTCCGTTCGATAAAGTGAATGTGCTCGGGCAAACGCGGCATCACGGCGATATGCGTCAACGTCTGCGCCACGGTTCGTGTCTCGGGTGCCGCCCGGAAGCTGTAGTGCTCCTCGGGAATCTCCTCGGCTATGACGATTGTGTTCTTCCGCACTGTGCGAAAGCTGTCAGCCAGTTCCTTTGAACCGTAGTAAGTCATTGTTGTGATCCTCCATTGGGTCTTGGGGGCAGTTTAGCTGCCGCCCGACAGTATTGTCAAATCGCCAGTCTGCCGACTTGCAGACGCCCCCGGATGGGAAGTGTCAGGTCAGCTCACCTGTTGGAATTAAGTTCCCCTGCTCGACAGTTCGATTCAGCAGACCGAAGGACCAGATGGGACCAATTCCACACAGCTAATGCACGTCAAATCCGGAACCAAGTTTTCTTGCCTCGACTTCAACCTTCCTAACGTATACTAGCCGCTATGATGCGTTCTTATGACCTGCAAATCGTGCCCGTCTGCAACTGGAAATTCCTTGCTGCAGCGACTGTTGACGGGCATTATCACGTGCTGGGAACTTTTTCTTCCCGGGAACTTGCTCAGATATCATTTGATCACTGGAAGGAGTCGAGGGAAAAAATCTCACTTCATGATGCTCGACCCGACATCGAATGGAACGAACCAACGCCCTTGATCGGCAGTGTTCTTCGAGGCGTTATAAGTCCAGCAGAGGTTTTCCCAGGCAGTTGTTACGTGGAGGATGAAGATCTCGGGCCTCCCTCGGTCATGTCCGAAGAGGGAATAAAAGAACTAGCCCGGAAGCTTCAGCTCTCTCCCAAAGTGGTATGGGAGTCTGCGACGCCCATCTCGGATGAGGAACTTCGGTCGCTCGGCGTGCTCTGAAGGCCGTCAGAAAAGCATCCCTGACTTCAGTTCAAGCATTCGCTCCCGATTCACAGCCTCAAATACAGCATCGCATTTCACCCCTCAATCATAAACTGCAACGATTTCCGCCCTTCCTGTAAACGGCGCAATGCGGACCCGCTCAGTTTCAGGATTGTATGTGCCACCTCTAACCTGGACAGCTTTCCTTCCTTGGGGATGCGGGATGCGAAGCTCAACATAGTCCGGCTTGCGTTCTCCCGGACATTCCACAGTTGCCCGAATGTAGCCCTGATCCAGATTCGAATCTACGCGTAACGATAGGGGGCCGAAGTAGGTGGCGACTTTGATCAGTTCGATGCTTTTGCCGTTCTCAAGGTACGCCCGGGGGACACCCGGAAGCAGGTCAATACCTGCGCCCTGTTCCAGGTAAAGCATCCAGCGAGTATCCATGAGGAACCAACCTTCTTCATGAGTCTTATGCGGGCTGGCACCAAAGTAGTGCTCCCAGAAAGTATAGGTTTGACGGTCCGCCAGGCTGGCCATGGTATTATAGTATGCCTTAAGGAATGGTTTCACTTCGCCGCGCCTCAGATGCGAGATGGGATGACGGCTGTAATAAGGTTGGCTGAAGGCCACATTCCGCGTGGTCATCAGGTCATTGTGAAAGTTGAGCAAGAAGGTGGAGGCCGGCTCCCGGGGGTCGAGGATTTCCTGAAAAATGAGGTAAAGCGGTCCCAACAAAGAGTCCCGGCTGACCATGGCGCCATGTGTGAACCATTTGCCTCCATCTGCGAACAGTGCCAATGGACCGCGGTACTCAACCCAGGGGGGAGCAGTCGGACACCAGGTTCCATTGGCCAGAGGGATAACCGGGGATCGGCCCATGACTTCAAAAAGGGCATTTCGAATATCCTCTTTCAGGGCAGCGGCTTCGCGGCGCCATTTAGCGGACTCTCCCGGATCCACTCCGGCCAACATTTCCCCCACGCGGGCCATGCCAAGATAGGTATAACCGTTCAGCATAAAAGAACGAAAGGGATCTTCGGGGTCCGCCGTTTTCCCTTCCAGCATCCCATAGCCCTTCCCGCGTAATTCCTCCCGAAGATTTCGAGATCGCCAGTTATGCAGGTATTCGCAGGCTTTGAGGAGTTTGGGCTCGATTTGCCTAACCCAGGCCTCATCGCGGGTGTACCGATAGTGCTCCCCCATGCTCCAGAGCGCAGCGCCCGTTTCCAGCATGTAGCCGCCAAAATTTTGAATAAAACCATCTTCATGTTGTTTGTCGAGGAAATAGGTGAGCGCACGCCTAGCGGTGTCATGCCATCCCATGGAATCCATGAATTGGATGATGGGGGAGCTTTCCGAACCGATGGCACTGTAAACCCCGATGGTGGCGGTAATCGTACCTTCCGGTTCCAGGCCGTAGGTCACCAGATCGAGGTGGAGCAAGCCGGCGCGCAGCATTTCGTCGATCCGCTGTTCTGGAAGTCGGATCTGGGCGGCAGTTGAGAGTTTCTGCTGCCAGAAACGGTGGCATTCGGCATGGCGCCCTTCAAACGAAGCCTCCCGCAATTTTAGGGCTCGTTCATATGAGATGGGCCGGTTGGGGATTCGAACATCGAATACGGCCGTCTCTCCCGGCTTTAAATCGATGGCAACCTCTTCCTCCGACATGGATTTGCCATTCAGTTCAGAAATCGCAAAAACCCGGCCGGAATCATAAGTGGCCAATCCGCTGACCCCATCAAGATGGTATTTGCTGGGGGCGTCCGGAGCGGGATTCTTGAAAAAGGCATAACGCGGGACGGCAGATTCATTCACCGCGCTGATGCGGATGAACAGTACGGTTTCCTCCGTCCGGGCCAATTCAGCAGGCGACAAAGTATCGTAGTGAGCCTGTTGCTCCCGCGTGAACATGTGTCCCAGTCCGTATCCGTCCGCTACCAGGAAGTGCGTGCCGCGCAGGTTTTCCTGGATCAAGGGCTGAGTCTCGAGAGTCACGAAAGCGGTGAGATTGTAGGTGATGTCATCGTCGATGAGTGTTCCGCGTAGGATGGGTAGAACCCCTTCCTCGAGGCGGCGAGAGATTCTATCGACAGCTCCCCATCCCCGTCCCATGAGAAATTGGTAGCGGCAGGGTTTGTTGTCAGTTTCCGGCAGGGCGATTTCCTGGCCGTGCATTCGCGGCTGAATCCAGTCCAATCTCTCGCCAACCCCAAAAATGCGGATGTCGCGACTGAGCCCCAGCCAGGTTTGACAGCTGACACTTCGAGTATTGGCAGCAGCGGAATCGTAGCTCTCTTCGGGTTCGGAAGAGATCTTCTCCAGCTTGCTTTCGAGGCCGCGCGCCTGCAGATCGGACTCTATCTTCTGGCAGGAACGCCCATCGCGGGCCTCGGTCACAGCCACGCCATATTGAGGGATGAAGATAGGGTGTTCCATGCGAACATCGCGCAAAAAGAAACTGAAGGGATTCTTGAGAGTTTTGACTGTGACAATGGCAGCGGCAGGACCATAGGCGACCTCAGAACCATTGAGTTGAACCTCCAAGCGGAAGGGCCCTTCGGCCGCTGCGTTGAAACTGTATTCCCCGATTAATTTCCCATTCCCCCCCGCCACCTGCAAACTTCGGAGTGAACCGCGTGTGATCGTGATCTCGCCTTGTGGCTTCCCTTCCCGCCATTCGATGGCAATGCGCCGGCTCTCTGCGGCAACAATGAGGTTACTCCATAGTGCCAACCCTGCAATGATCAAGCTGATTCGCATGAATTCTCCCTTGAACATCCCTGCCACGGACTGACAGACAGCAGGGAGATTGGCCGAATTGACTATGATTAGAGGGCGAGCGATTCGGCCAGAGCTTGCTGCAGTTGATTCCACATTCCTCATACCTCCTTTCGATCATTACGAACTGAATCGGTCAGGCCAACGCCACCGCGACAAGAGATAGGGCTTCTGAGTCTCGTAGGCCACACAGAGTTGTTCGACCCGGTGGTCCGTCGCCGCTACTGCCGAAGCCGTACTGTTAGCTTGAACTTCCGAGGCATAGGAGGCCACCCATGCCAGGTACAACGGTGTAATAGCACGAAGGAGGTGATCGCGGTTGATGACCCGCAACCTGTGACCTAACGCAAAATCGAAGACAATTCGTGCCCACAACTCGTCCGATAAATGAAAATGGTCTGAAGGCAGCCGTGTTAGCTTCTTCAGTTCAAGCAGAGTCGCCGGCGGCAGTATCAAACTCCAGACCTCTTGGAGGTTTTGAAAGCCCCTTTGAAAAGACTCAACCATGGACTGCACACCTCCGGCAAAGGCCCCTGCGGGCACATCCGGTTCTGTGCCAAAGGTGCGGACCGGCTGTGACCCGCGAACCCTTTGCCAAATCGCCGCAGTGCGCTCCATATCAGTGAAGACAGCTCCCGCGATTTGAGCCAGCGCAGAACTTAAGTCCGGCGGGTCTTTCGGGGGTTGGGCTCCTGCTTTGACACGAGCCTGGCAGACCTCGAACCCTTCGGAGACTGCCGTAGTGACCATCCAGATCAGTTGACCTCTCCGGCTCGCAGCAAATGCAGGTGCCTCGGGGATGAGATAGCGCTCGATCAGGCGAGCTGAGAAGCCGAAATCGGAGGCAGCCGGCCAGCGGATTCGTTTCCCGTACAACGAGCGTGTCAACGGACAAATGATGCTCGTGTTGAGCAATCCCTCGAGTTGATGTCTCGCGTACCATGGAACAACGAGGTCAAAATTGAGCTCTAATACGGGTCGTATCAGATGGAGAAGGCGGTTTTCCTCAAATACTCCCATGTCTGAGGCAAGTAGAGCGCAAGCCCGTGCTCCAAGGCTTTTGCTGATGGTGAACAGCGCCCGGCTGGCGTCGGATAGCCCATTAGGTATCCCCGGGAGATGCTCGGCCCCAAGGGCAGGACAACGCAGGAATCTCAATGAGCCGTCCGAAGCGAAACCATCGTCCAGAGTGTCTTCAAGCTTCGGGTCCCCGGCATGTACCAATACAGTTCTTGGAGATGATGGTCGCTTGATTGCGGCGCGCACTACCTCGAGCGTGGCGCCGGTTTGCTCGCCGCCACCAGCACTGGAAATACCGATGACCAGATCGGCAGCACCGATTTGTTCGATTCGCTCCTTTGTCTCTTGGGGGATCGCCTCTATTTCCGGCATCAATCTCACCGAGAAGCTCGTACAATTTCTGTCCTTATAGATTCAGCGACAGAATGCCATACAGCGGTATGCGCACCCAACTCGGACGATGATTCAATTCATGTCGTAATTCGTAGAGTGCCTTATCCAGTAGAAAAGCTTCCAGCAAGGAACGGAATGCGACCAGATCCGACGGCAAGAACTTCGCCCCATGCGCAAGTCCATGGTAGGCCCGGAGAAACTCGGCAGTGGAAGATGTCTCCCACAAGTTGGCCCATGGCTCGAGTTTCTCGAAATCGGGGGCTCGGCGGGCCGTGAAAGTCATCAGCCCCGCATAGCCTGCATAGCTGAACGACCGCATCATTCCAGCGACATCTTTCAATGGGGATTGCTTGGCACGACGCTCGGCCAGCGAACGCCCGGGTTCCCCTTCGAAGTCCAGTATCACATAATCGTTTTTGACACGAAGCACCTGGCCAAGGTGATAGTCGCCGTGGATGCGGGTCCGCAACGCCTTTAACCTGAGGTCCTCCAACCGACTGAAGCGGTCCAAAAAACGGCGGCGCTGGCTCAACAGGAGGCCGGACTGCTCAACGATGTCGTCGGGTAGCCGGGACAGGTTCTCCTTCAACACATCAAAGGCGCATATTGCGCGCTGCCGGAGTTCGGATGCGAGCAGGCGCAAGTCCTGGTGGCCAAGGGGTTCTGGTGCCAGCTCAGGATCGTCCGTAGCCGCGGCCAAAGCCAGGTGCATCTCGGCTGTGCGTTGTCCGAGTACAGCCGCGGAATCCAGATAGAGGCCCAGGCGTTCGCGCGCGAGACCAGAGGTTCCGGTTTCAAAGAGCTCGAACCACGATTTCTTCCTCGTCTCGACGCTTGAAGGATACGGAACCGGGGCACAGTCCTCATAGTAACGATCCAATTCCTCTAGAGTCCATTTCCAGCCGTCACCCTGATTCGGTACTAGCCCCTGTAGCATGGCCAAAGGAGTCGGCCTGCCCCCCTGCCCCACATAATCGATGCTACCCGCAAACGGCGGGATGAAGTTGAAATGGGCTCGCTCGGTCAGATACTTCCCGATCTCGCAATCCGGATTCGGTCCTGCCTCCTGGCGGCGAAATAACTTCAGGATTAACCGGTCGCCGTAAACTACTGAGGAATTGTTTTGCTCCGCAGAACCGCGAATGACAGGAAGAGGAGGGTCTGCTGGCCCGCGAGTGTCCCCGAAGGCCGGACTCGGCACACCACGAATCAACCCGGATTGGGCGCGGATCAGGCGGCGGTTCTCGATGCAGGAGAGAAATGCAACACACGAATTGTCGTCGAAGAAAGCATCATGCAAAATGCCTTCACCATCGCCGGAAATCAGGGTGGAGAGCACGCTCTGGGGTGCCGCCCTTTGCAGGTCGATGGCGGGAGGGCCGAAACTCATCGCCAGAGGAATGAAGTAAGTTTCCGAGCCCTGGTCTTCATAGATCACATCCACAAGTAACAGCACAGAGGACAATTCTTCAAATTGGGCCCAATCCGCAATTGAAGTCCGCTGGATCCGGCGCGATTTCCCTCCGAACCAACGCTGTTGGGGCAGGTACTCGCTCAATTCACGTTCGAGAATCTCGTGTTCTGGGCCATCGAACACACTCACCCAACCCCTGGAAACGTCCAAAACGGACTCGGGCTCACTTCTCCGGATTTCGTCCGGTCCTGCTATCTTCTGCAGCTCAAACCACATAAACCCATATGGACTCAGTGTCAGAGGATAGGGGTTCTTGCCGATGGGCGGGAAATCAACGTATCCTAACATCTCCACGGGCCGCATGCCTTCGAGCATCGACAAATTCAATTCCACGGGCTGCGCAAAACGGGAGAGGTTTGCCACAAATAACACGTGCTCATCCTCATGCCGCCGCAAATAAGCCAACACCTTGCGATTCGCCGGTTGCAGGAATTCAAACCTCCCCCGGCCAAAAACGCGGAACAGCTTCCGTAACGAAATCATGTTGCGCATCCAATTCAGGAGCGAAGAGGGATCACTTTGTTGTGCCTCCACATTGATGGCCTGGTAGCCATAAACCGGATCCATGATGACAGGAGTGTAGAGCTTTCCCGGAGTTGCCCGCGAAAAGCCCCCGTTGCGGTCGGCGTTCCACTGCATCGGTGTTCGCACTCCATTTCGGTCGCCGATGTAGATATTGTCGCCCATTCCGATTTCATCCCCGTAATACAGGATGGGAGTGCCCGGAAACGAGAATAGCAGGCTGGACAGCAGTTCGATGCGGCGCCGGTTATTGTCCATCAGTGGTGCCAGGCGCCGGCGGATTCCGATATTGATTCGCATACGTGGATCCGCGCTATAGGCCATATACATGTAGTCACGCTCATCATCGCTCACCATTTCCAGGGTGAGTTCGTCGTGATTGCGAAGAAACAGGCCCCACTGGCAATTTTCCGGGATGTCCGGAGTTTGTGCCATGATTTCCGTGATCGGCAGCCGGTCTTCGAGCCGTAGTGCCATGAAGATGCGCGGCATGAGCGGGAAATGGAATGCCATATGGCACTCGTCACCCTCTCCAAAGTAAGGAAGAACATCTGCCGGCCACTGATTGGCTTCAGCAAGAATCATGCGATTGGCATAGTCGGCATCCATTTCGCTCCGGATTTTCCGGATCAAGGCATGAGTTTCGGGAAGATTTTCGCAATTGGTTGCGTCACGCTCCACTAGGTAAGGGATTGCATCCAGGCGAAGTCCGTCGACTCCAAGATCCAGCCAAAAACGCATGACCTTCAGGACTTCCTCCAGGACCGCCGGATTGTCGTAATTGAGGTCCGGCTGGTGCGAAAAGAACCGATGCCAGAAGTAGGCCTTTGCAACGGGATCCCAGGTCCAGTTGGACTTCTCGGTATCTGTGAATATGATCCGTGCATCCTTGTACTTCTGGTCCGTATCGCTCCATACGTAGAAATTTCGCTCGGGAGAACCCGGGGGCGCTTGGCGCGCCGCCTGGAACCACGGATGTTGTTCGGATGTATGATTGATCACGAGCTCTATGATTACCTGGAGACCGCGCTCGTGAGCTGCGACCAGAAATGTCTGGAAGTCTTCCATCGTGCCGTAGCTGGGATGAATGCTGACGTAGTCGGAGATGTCATAGCCGTCGTCCCGCAGCGGAGAAGGAAAGAAGGGAAGGAGCCACAAGCACGTGACTCCGAGTTCCTGGAGGTAATCGAGTTTTTGGATGAGTCCCTCAAAATCCCCTATGCCATCATTGTTGCTGTCGTAGAAGGCTTTGACATGGAGCTCATAGATAACGGCATCCTTATACCACAGGGGTTCTGCCGCGCTGCCAGCTCGCTTCATGTGCGACTCTCCTCCTCTGGTTTGAACATGACTACGGCTGGAAGTAGAATCGTCAGGTTGGGCGAACAGGGGCGCCCACACAAGGGGAACAGGATGCTGTCCGCGCCTCCGTTGTTCTCGTGCCCCGCACTGTTCTGTAAAGACGCGTCACTGTTGGGTGGGACCAAATAATGACAACCGTCCCCGTAAGAGTCCAATATTAGGACGGCCTTCTGTTGATTTTTGACTGGCTCTCTTGCGTCGGCCAAAAACAGATCTACAAAGTCGCAGAAATCAAGTACTTGGTGGCAAAATGATCTCACCCGTTAGGCACCGTTCCTGCCTTGCCGTCCTTGACTAGATGGAATCAGCATGCAGATTCCCACGGCGCTGAATGAGCCGGCAATTGGGATCATATTACCAAAATTCCAGATTACGATATCTATTATACAGTGAGATGTTGTTCTAACAATTGCGTGGGAGCCACGTGTCTTCCTTGGTCCGGATAAGGACTGGATGGACGGAGACGTCAGGCCTCGATGCGAACCGCAGCAGTCCCCGTATGCCATTAGATATGAGAAGGAGTTCTCAATTCAGCTCGTCTGGCTATTTTGTGGCTGCCTTACTCTTCAAAATAACGGCACCAGGGCGTTGGAACGAAACGACAACAGGGGATGGCTGAATTTGCGGAGGAAGCGGGTCTGGCGCATATAAGACGTCCTCAGTTGTCATGACACTCTCCCAGATGCTATCGGGCACCTCTCCTTCCGGCAGGCTAATCATTCCAGGTCCACACAGCCAAATCAACATGAGGAACTTCTTCCCGACGCAGCCCTGTCTTAGCAGAACAAGTCCATACTCGTTGACTGAAAACATTCTTGACGGAACAGATACAACCTCACGCGATACGAATTCCTGACTGCGTATTTCAAGCAAGCGTCGGTATAAACGCAAGACCGATTCATGTGGCTCCCTTCGTGTCTCTTCCCACATCAGGCGGCTCTTTAAGAAAGTCAATGGATCTTGGGGATCGGGTATGAGAGAGAATGGTTCTGGATCCTGAAAGGCTTTAAAGTGGCTAAACTCCCGGCGCCGTCCTTCAGTGATCTTCGTTCCTAATTCGGCATCGTGGTCAGTGAAGAAAAGAAAAGGGCTTCCTGCAGCCCATTCCTGGCCCATGAACAGAAGTGGAGTCTGAGGAGCCAGCAGAAGTAAAGTAGAGGCGGCCCGGTAAGCAGCAAGATCAATTTGGTGGTGAAGTCTCTCTCCGAAAGGACGATTTCCAATTTGATCGTGGTTCTGAATGCAAAAGACAAATCGGAAGGGAGGGATTCCTGACGGGTCAGTTCCCCGGTTTCTTCCCCAAAATTCAAAACGCTGGCCGCGAAAAAACCATCCCTTTTGAACCGTCTCGGCGATGTCGTGTGCACTGCCGCTATAGCAGCGGAAGAAGCCCTCCTGATCATTCACCAGGCAGCGCCGAATTTGATGGTGAAAATCATCTGACCAGACACCGTCCAATCCCCATCCCTGTTCAGCCTTGGATTTCACCAGGTGTGCCAGGTTCCGAGAGTCTTCAGCAATCAGGTGAACGTGTCTTGAAGAACCTTCCAGGGAGGAGCGAACTGCCAAACTCAGCTCTGAAAGCCAGGGGGGGTGGCTCTCATCAACCAGGGCGTGGGTGGCATCCAACCGAAGCCCATCGAAGCGGTACTCATGGAGCCAGTATAAAGCGTTTTCATTGAGAAACGCTCGAACATGCTGGCTTTGCGGGCCATCCAGATTGACCGCTGGCCCCCAGGGCGAACAATGATGTTTGGAAAAATAAAATGGACTGAACTGCCCCAGATAGGCTCCCGCCGGCCCAAGGTGGTTGTAAACAACGTCCAGAAACACGGCGAGGCCCGTCTTGTGGGCCTGATTGATCAACTCCCGAAGTTCCTGCGGGGAACCGTAACAGTGGGCTGGGGAAAACAAGTCCACTCCATCATAGCCCCAGTTGTGCTGTCCGTCGAAATCGGCTATAGGCATCAGTTCAATTCCTGTTATCCCCAGGTCGCGGAGATAGCGGAAGCGCTCAGCTGTCGCTTTGAAGGACCCGCCGGGAGTGAACGCGCCAATATGCAGCTCATACAGAACCAACCGGTTCAGCTCTACTCCGGACCATTCCCCGTCTTCCCACGTGAATGTCCTGGAGTTAACCACCTGTGACGGACCGTGGACACCTCTTGGTTGGAAGCGGCTGGCTGGATCAGGGAAAGGCCCCTTGCCATCCAGCAGGTACTGGTAAAGGTCCCCGGAAGCAATGTCCGCATAGGAGCCATAAAAATACCCATCTGAGTCTTTCGCGAGTAGACGGGCGTTCGGCTTTCCAGTGGTCCTCCATAGAACTAGCTCCACTTGTTCCACCTGGGGTGCCCAGACGCGGAAGTGAGCCATTCCAGAATGACACCAAGCCCCCAGGCTGGGCTGCCAAGTCATCGTCTGGTTCCTCCAGTTCTCCAATCTAAGAGCGACATGCCGCTAAGAGACCCACAACAGGCACGTGGAGTTAGGCGCAATAAGAAAGTGCATTAAAGTCAGCCTGCATCACAGTTTTCGACGGCAGGGCTCGAATTGAACCCTGGAACGGCCAAGCAAGCACAGTCCACTTCTTCATGGGGGAGTCCTTAGGCAGAAGAGAATATCACCCATGCGGTTTCGAAGTGCGACTCCTACTGCGGCGTTTCAACCGGAGAACAACAACTGAACGACCTGGCAGTTGGCAAGTGCGCCCCTTCAAAATCAGCCGCTGCCCCCAGGGTAGCTCCGACGTGACTATGAGCCTTTCCCATTTTTCCCACGCCTTGTGCTTTGGCAAGGTAAAGGCCACCGATTCGTGATGCGCATTAAACATCAGAAACAAAGAGCTGGCGTTAACAGGGTCTTTATCGTTACCTGCTTGGTCTAGATCCGTACCATTGAGAAAAACGCCAAGACATCGGACAAATGGTGTATTCCAGGCGTTATCGCTCATCTCATGCCCACTTGGTTCATACCAGGCAATATCTTTAACACCTACACCGCGGATACTTCTCCCTTGGAAGAACTTCCGTTTCCTCAGAACAGGCTGGCCTTTTCGCAATTCAATCATAAATCTTGTGAATGTCAGGAGGTCCTTTTGTCTTGGTGTTAAGTCCCAATTGACCCAACTGACCTCATTGTCCTGGCAGTAAGCATTGTTGTTTCCCTTTTGTGAGCGCCCTATTTCATCTCCAGCGCAAAGCATAGGGACTCCCTGGGACAGCAGCAGGGTCGCTATGAAATTTCGCTTCTGTCTTTCTCGCAATTCCAGGATGGACGGGTCTTCGGTTTCCCCTTCGACTCCACAGTTCCAACTGTAGTTGTTATTTTCGCCATCCGCATTATTCTCCCCATTCGCTTCATTGTGTTTTTCGTTGTAGCTGACAAGGTCGTGCAGCGTGAAGCCATCATGACAGGAAAAGAAATTAATGCTGGCGTATGGCCTCCGGCCGCTTTGTTCGTAAAGGTCACTGCTTCCTGCCAATCGCGTGGCCATTTCTGAGACCATGCCCCCATCGCCCTTCCAAAATCGCCGGATCGTGTCCCGATATTTCCCGTTCCATTCTGTCCATCCGACGGGAAAATTCCCCACTTGGTATCCTCCTTCACCAAGGTCCCAAGGTTCGGCGATGAGCTTCACCTGGGACAGGACGGGATCCTGATGGATAATGTCAAAGAAGGCCCCTAGTTTATCCACTTCGTGTAATTCGCGCGCCAGAGCACTGGCAAGATCAAAGCGGAATCCATCCACGTGCATCTCCAAAACCCAGTACCGCAGACTATCCATAATAAGTTGTAAGACTCTGGGATGGACCATGTTCAGGGTGTTCCCGCAACCTGTAAAGTCAACATAGTAGCGTGGATTATCCGGATCAAGACGATAGTAGGCCCGATTGTCAATCCCGCGCAGGGAAAGGGTGGGGCCCAAATGATTGCCCTCAGCCGTGTGGTTGTAAACAACGTCCAAAATCACTTCCAGCCCTGCTGCATGGAGGTTTCGTACCATTATCTTGAATTCACGAACCGTGTCAGATGGGTTAGTCGCCCTCGCATACGAAACATTTGGAGCAAAGAAGGCGAGAGTGTTATACCCCCAATAATTGCTGAGACCCCGATCGACAAGGTGGTGATCAGAGGGATGATGGTGTACGGGCATCAGCTCAATTGTCGTCACCCCCAATCCGGTCAAGTGCCGGATGGCAGCTTCCGATGCCATCCCCGCATAGGTTCCCCTATCTATGGGAGGAACGTCTGGGTTCATGACCGTAAATCCCTTCACATGGAGCTCATAGATAATCGTTTCATGCCAAGGGATCTTCAAGGGCCGATCATCGCCCCAACTGAAGGCAGTATCAATCACAGCGGCCAGTGGCGCAAAATTTGCGTTATCCCGTTCGTCCACGGCCAGGTCGAATTGCGGATCTCCGATTCGATAACCATACATCACCTGGTTCCACTCAAACGTCCGTCCGATCGCCTTGGCATAGGGATCTAAGAGCACCTTCTGGGGATTGTATCGGTGCCCCTCTTGTGGGGAGTATGGACCATGAATTCGGTATCCGTAGAGCTGTCCCGGGAGGAGACCTTGGATGTATCCGTGCCAGACTCTGTCGGTCTGTTCAGGGAGTGGAATCCGAACGGATTCTGATTTGGCCTCCAGGGAGTCAAATAGGCACAATTCCACTTGAGTGGCATGCTCCGAAAAGATCGCAAAATTCACCCCGCCAGCCTCCCACGTGGCGCCTAAGGGGTATGGGTTTCCGGGCTTAATTTTCATAGTCCTCACGTCACCATTCCTGTAATTTCCCCGGAGTAGCAGAATCTTTGCCCACTCCCCTGGGGTTGACTCCCTTTCGCTTCAAAACTGACGAGCCAATAAGGCAACCGGCAGAAATGAAAATACCTTTTCCATGGGCAAGAAGGTCCGCCCTCCCACAGCTTCCACGCCGATCTCTTGTCCGGTGAGGACTTCGCGCCAGGAGGCTCTCTTAATTTTCTTCGTGAGAATTAACTGAGAATCAGCCCAGATCTTTGGTTCAATGGGTAGTCGATCCCCCGCTGGGAGAGACGCGAAAAACCGTCCAGCCACAACGATGACTTGTTGGTCCTTATGTCGCCTGGCAAATGCAACGATATGCCTTTTTCGTCCGCCTTGAGGAATTAAAGGCAAGTAGTCGCCTTGAGAAAATAGCTCCTTATGGACCTTTCGATAGTGCAAAATGCGGGAGGTGATGTAGAGTTTGATAGCACCGTCAGTCAGATTCACCAGAAGGTCTTGAACTCCCACTCCCGTATCGGAAACGAGTTTCTGGATTCTAGATAAGAGAGAGCGTCGATAATCAAAGTCGACAGTTCGCCGGTTATCCGGATCCGTAAGCGAAAAATCCCAGATTTCAGTTCCCTGGTATAGGTCGGGAATTCCCGGCGCAGTAAGTTTCATCAGCAATTGCGAAAGGGAATTAAGCATCCCTGCTCGTGCGATGCGGTCCTGGAAATTAATGAATTCATCCAAAAATCCATTAGATGAAGAAGGCGTTAGAATTTCCGTCACGAATTCACGCACGGCAGTTTCATAGGCCAAGTTGGGGTTGACCCAGCTGCTGTGAATCTTGGCTTCCCGCAATCCCTTTTCCACGGAATTGGCAATCCTGGAAAGGTACTCTCCGTGTTCCCCGTTACTCATCTGGTTCAGTGGCCAGGTTCCTATTAAGGTCTGGTACAGCAAATATTCCTCATTAGCGCTGGGAACAGATTCTCCTGAGACGAGTCGTTTGCGGCCCTGATTAAGCCCTCGCCATTGGAACAGTGCCCGGGCCCACTCGATTGGGATTTCAGAGAGGACATTCAGACGTGCCCGAACATCCTCACTCCGTTTCGTGTCATGAGTCGAAGTTGCCAGAAGAGCATTGGGCCATGATTCCTGTCGGATGCGGTTCTTCGTATGAAAAAAGGGAACGGATACACCAAATTGTTCAGGATTACCACCGACTTCATTAAGCGAGAGCAAAGGGTAATAGCGGAAAAAAGCGGTATCTTCCAACCCTTTGGCCATAACTGGTCCAGAGAACTGCTGGAAACGCATAACAAACAGCCGCCTCTCGTCTAGCTGCATTGGACTCAATCCTGCCGGATCCTGAAGCAAGAGGACACTCTGGATGAAATCGAAGACCGATTCACTGATCGCCCGGTTGCGACGTTTTGCCGCCTCCACCGACGAGATGATGTGGCGTTGGTCTTCGGGGTCAACGCTATTGTAAGGAGGTCGTATGTAGGTTCGGTAGATCGGGAAACAGGTGACAACTTCTCTCAAGGTGTCTCGCAGATTCTCCAAAGTGAAGTCCCGCGACCACCTGTGCTGCTCCGATATTCTATCCAGCTGTCTAGACAATACGTTGAGTTCGCTGGACATGGAGACTTGCAGGATCAGGCGTTTGCTGTTATAAACAAGGTCACGATACTCCT
>DATKMG010000123.1:0-3999 GCA_035541995.1 Terriglobia bacterium | reverse complement strand
CAGACAGGATTTACGCGCTATGGCGATGAGCCGGGTGCGATCTTCAACTATAACCGCATTCACATGTTGGTCTGGCAAATGGCGGCTCACGACACGAAGGCGATGTATTTCTGGAAGTGGAGGCCCCACATGGACGAGTGGCAAGCCTTCGGGCGCGGCCTCGTGGCCTCGGATGGCAGCCTCACGCCGCGCGCCGTAGCCGCGGGGGATGCCGCTCGAGTGTTGAATTCTGCCCCTGACCTTTTCCTGGACAGCAAACCCGTGGCTCCACAGGTCGCCGTGGTCTATGATGTGGCGGGTTACTTGAAAGCCAATGCACAAGGGCGTGACTGGGGTTCGTTCACTGCCCGAAATCTAATCGGGATCTACCACGCGCTGTGGAATGACCAAGTGCCCGTGAAGGTCCTCGATGGCCGCCAAGTGACGGCGGACAGCCTCAGACCGTACAAGCTGGTCATCTTTCCTTTTTACCTCTGCCTCAGGAAGAATGTGGCCGAAGCGATCGGGACCTACGTCACCGACGGCGGCACGGTGCTTGCCGACGCTCGCTTCGGCATCATCGACGAACTGGATCGGGGCTATCAGGTGAATCCCGGCTTGGGCATGGCGAAGCTGTTCGGAGCGCGGCGCCACGAATTGGTGGCCGCTTATACACCCTGGGATATTCGTATTACCCAGCCGGCGGCTTTGCTGAATGGGGTGCACCTGCCCAGCCATCTGATCGGTCGCGTTTTCCGGGAAGAGTTACAGCTCGAGAAGGGCTGCGAGGCCGGAGTGTTCGAAAAGACCGGAACGCCGGCCGTAGTGGTGCGGCGGACGGGGAAAGGCCAGACTATTCTGCTGGGGTTCTCGCTGGGGATCCCTCTGCTGGAGAATAATGACCCTGGAGCAGCCGTGCTGCTACGGGCCGTCTGGCAATCGGCAGGAGTGGACCCTCCCGTTCAGCTTGAGGTTCCCGCGGGCGCGGAGCCCATCGAAGCGTTAGTCCATTCCCGGGGCCGCCGGGATGAGCGGGTGGTTTATTTGCTGAACTGGGGACACCGGGAGGCTAGCGTGACGGCCAAACTTCCCTGGTCTGGACAAGCCCAGCTAGAGGGGAAAGATATGGTCTCGGGCCGCGCGGTAGAGGTCGAACACAAGGGGGATCGAGTGGTCTTTAGCTTGACTCTTCCCCCGGACCACGCCGTGGCCGTGCATATTCACCCGTAGAAGAACGGAGAGGAGTTTCAAACCGTGGAACGACGTGCATTACTGGCGCTGGCCGGAGCCGCCGCCTTGCGCCGTTGGGGCGCAAGGCCTGGCGCCGGCCAGGCTGTAAGTGGACCGTGCCGGGAGGCGGCATCGGAATTGCGTTTGGCCGGCATGAGCCTTACCGAATTGCGGCAACAGCTTCATGACCGGCTGTTCCAGGCCGTTTTGCCCTTTTGGCACAGGCACGGAATCGACCATGAGTACGGCGGAATCATGTGCAGTCTCGATTACGACGGTACGCTCGTCGGAACCGGCAAGAACCTCTGGTTTTTGGGCCGCGCCATTTGGGTTTACAGTTTCTTGTACAACCACTTTGGAAAAGATCCTAAGTTCCTTGCGGTGGCGAAGAAGACAAAGGAATTTGTCTTCAAATATGCACTTCAGCAAGACGGCTGGTGGGCGGAAGAGTTGTCACGGAGAGGGAAAGTGCTTAGGCCTTACAGTGGCGATACTGAAGGCATGTATCACCTAGCTGAAGGCCTCCACGAATACGCCCTAGCCAGCGGAGACGAGCAGTCTCATGACACGTCCTTTGCGCTCTTGAAAAAGCTCTTCAGGCAATTCAACAGCCCTAATTTCCGGTATCGGGGAGCGGATTTTCCTTACCTATGGGGCAGCCCGCGCGCCGTGCGACCGCAGGGATTATGGTTTCTGAATCTCACCCTCGCCACCCAGATGCTTGAGCGGGAGGACGATGAGGAAATAACCATCATCGCAGACCACTCCGTGGACGCGATTATGAATCGACATTACAACCCGGACATCGGGCTGAATACCGAAATGCTGTATTTCGATTTCAGCAGGCCGAAGGAAGAGGCTCAGAAATCGCGCTTCGGCCACTGCATCGAAGCCCTGTGGATGGTCATGGAGGAGGCGAACCGTAGAGGGAATGAGACGCTGTGGAACACCTGCGCCGAACGCATCCGTCATCATCTTAATGCGGGATGGGACTACATCTATGGAGGACTTTCGCAGTGGGTGAATGTGGACCACCCCAGTTATCGATGGCCTGTCGAGACTCCGCCGGGGACGCGTCTCGAGTTCCATTTCGTCGGTGAGTACGAATACCTTAAGTGCTTGTGGTGCCAGAATGAAGCCCTGATTGCAACGCTAAAGGTATGGGAGCGAACTCGGGCGGAGTGGGCAGCCGACTTCTTCGGACTCGCGTATCGCACTGCGAACGAAAAGTTCTGGCAAAGCGCGCGTGGTTACCCCGCAGGGGCCATGCTTTTTGCCGACCGCCGAATGACGTTTCAGCCCCACGTCGGCCGGCAGGACAATTTTCATCCCCTCCGCCAACAGATGTTGAATATCTTGACTCTCGAAAGAATCATCCAGCGCGGCATAGGCCCGACCTCTCCGGCAAACGACGCGCACAACACAGGTGGGGATCAGCCTAGAGCAGATTGAAATTAGAACACAGGCGCTTTGTAGGCTGTGGTCATCGTGATGTTCCGACGTCAATGGTGCTCCGGTCTGTGCTGGCTGTTTAGATATCTCCCGACCGCCGGCAATCCTCTACACTCCATCACGAACCTCATGCTGCCTGCCGATAGTAGTACTTCAGGAGACCTCCCAATCGTTCCTCACATTGAACCGATCCCTGATCACCATCCACCAGGAAAGTCTGGCTAGGAAACAATAGTTTATTATCTTTCCCCTGATGATTGCGTTCCTCGTGGTAGTGGTTGAGGTATTGTTGAAGGGCTCGCCTCAAGGAAGACTCCCCGAAGAGAATCAATCTCGACAGGCTCTCCTCTTTGACCGACTTGACCCATCTCTCCGAAAAGGCGTTCAAATTGGGACTCCGGGCTGGCAACGAGATGGGTTTGACGTTTCCCGATTCGATGATCTCATCAAACGACCGACAGAATTTACCATCTCGGTCATGGAGCAGATACCGACAATCTGCCAGAAAGCCCCATTGCTCCAGGGTTAGGTTGCGGGCCATCTGCTGCATCCACGCTTCATCGGGATGAGGAGTCATTCCTGCCAGGCAAACCCTTCGACTCTCCAGATGAATGAAGAAAAGGACATAGTAGGTGATCAATCCCTTGAGTGTGACAACTTCGACGGTGAAGAAATCAGTCCCGGCTAGAACATCCAAATGAGTGCGGATGAAGTCTTTCCAGTTTGTCGTGTGCTTTCGCTTGGGAGCGGGAGGGATGTCCTGGCGACCGAGGATATTGCCGACAGTCTGGTCTGACAACTTGTAGCCAAGGTTGGCCATGGCTCCCACAATCCGGTCGTAGCCCCAGTTGGGATTTTCCTTGGCCATCCGTACGACCAGACTCTCCATTTCCTGATCAATTCTGGGTCGACCGTGAGTTCGACGCGCCTTCGATCCATCAAACTTGTTGGCGATCAGTTTCCGATACCAGCCCAGAATCGTAGCGGGTTTGGCCGAGACTGCCACTTCCTCGAGTGACTTGCGGCCCAGCCGATGAGCAATTTCAGCCAGAGTTGCCCTCTCAGCATCAGAAAACTGCAACCGAGTCTTGATCTGTCCCTTCAGAATTCGATTTTCAGCCGCCAGATATTCATTGCGTTACAGCAGTTCCTGGTCGACCGTTCCAGTGATATAGGCCAGCATACGAGGCCAGTCCATTTCAATCCTTTCTTTCTTCGATCAGGTATTGAAGTGGGATTCTAAACTTTATCAGCGGTTGGAAAAAGGTAATTGGCAGAGAAAAGGACAAAGCGATGAATCACGGGGTCTCAGTACCTTTGAGTTTTTTGACCAGACGG
>DATKMG010000122.1:0-16172 GCA_035541995.1 Terriglobia bacterium | reverse complement strand
GTCCTGAACGGGATGGAGATTGGTGGCGGTTCGATCCGTATTCATCGTCAAGACATTCAGGCCCAGGTTTTCAAAGCCCTTGGCCTTAGCGAAGACGAGGCCAGGCTGCGGTTTGGATTCTTTCTTGAGTCGCTGCAATATGGGACTCCTCCCCATGGAGGAATTGCTCTGGGCTTGGATCGTATGGTCATGATCCTGGCCAAAGAGAATTCCATCCGTGACGTGATTGCCTTCCCTAAAACTGCACGAGCCGTCGACCTGATGGCAGAGTGCCCAACGCCGGTTGATCCCAGGCAGTTGGAGGAACTGGGGATCCGGATTTTTGGGAAATGACGTGTCCAAGATTCGCGTCCTGCCTGAAGCTATTGCCAACAAAATTGCAGCTGGAGAAGTTGTGGAACGCCCGGCGTCGGTGGTGAAGGAGTTGCTTGAAAACGCCATCGATGCCGCAGCTACAAGTGTTGAAATCGATCTCGAGGGTGGAGGCAAGCGGCTCATTCGGCTCCGGGATAACGGGGAGGGGATGACTCAGGATGACGCTCTCCTGGCTTTCGAACGACACGCCACCAGCAAGCTGCGTAGCGCTGAAGACCTGATTGACATTTCTACCCTCGGGTTTCGTGGCGAAGCCCTTCCAAGCATCGCCAGCGTGACCCGTCTCCTTTTAGAAACGCGGCACGACAGCAGCGCAGTGGGAGCCTCTGTAGAAATTCAAGGTGCCAGGATGGTGGCAGTCAAGGAAATAGCCAAGCCACAAGGCACCACGGTGACGATAAGAGACCTGTTCTTCAATCTACCCGCACGGAAAAAGTTTCTGAGATCCGAGAGCACCGAACTCAGCCACATTGCCAATGTCGTCACTCAATATGCGCTTGCTCATCCTGAAACCCGTTTCCTTTTGAATAGCGGCGGATCGGAGTTGTTTCACTTTCAGCCTGTCACTCAACTTCGAGACAGGATCTTCCAAGTGTTTGGAGGCGAGCTTCTCAAACAACTAATAGAGATTGAGGCGCAGGTTCCCATCTATTCTCAGGAGGACGATGAAATTGCCAACCAGGGACCGGAATCGGAATGGATCCGTGTTCAGGGCTTTGTCTCAAAGCCCGAAGTGCAGAAATTGAACCGGAACTCTTTCTATTTCTTTGTCAATCGACGAATGGTTCGGGATCGTATCATCCTGCACGCGATTGGTGAGGCGTACCGGAATATATTGCCCGCCGGCGTTTTTCCTGTAGTCCTCCTGTTTCTTGAAATGCCCTACCGTGAGGTTGATGTCAATGTCCACCCGTCCAAGACCGAGGTCCGATTTCGCCGCCAAGCACTGGTTCATGATTTTCTGAGGGACACTGTTCGCAAAGCCCTCATGGAAGCGCGTCCTCAGGCTCCTTTTGCGGTGAGGAATCTGAAGGCAGAAACAGAATGGGGAAGCCCATTCGACGCACCTCCAGTGGAAGGATTGAACTTGGGCCAATTGGCGGGGATTGCTCAGCCCCCCCCACCTCTTGTGTCTCCGCAGGAGGCCCGGAAAGAAAGCTCGGAAATAATGGTTCCTGGGACTGAGGTTGCGAACTCCTTCACGCTGTCGCCGCGTCCTGAGGTCACATCTCCCCAACCGCTCCCATTCAAACCCGAAGATGCCCTGGATTTCAAGTCAGGTCGCCCCCGAGAAGGCCCCGGTTCAACACAACCTCCGGTTTCTCTTCCCAAGCAAGGTGCTGATTCTCTTCCTCCGGCAATGCACGACATTGTGCCCATAGGTCAGATTGACAATAGTTTTATTGTCGCTTCAGAGCGGGGGGCCCTGTTAATTATTGATCAGCATGTCGCGCATGAAAGGGTTCTGTTCGAAAAAGTTTTACGGCAACGTAGCGAAGGCAGGGTCGAGAGCCAGCGGCTGTTACTGCCAATCATCGTCGAGCTCACCCCTCGGGAACAAGTCATCCTGGAGCATATTGCCCCGGAGCTTTCGGCCTGCGGGTTTGAAGTCGAGCCCTTTGGCCGGAAGACCATCGCAGTCAAAGCTGCCCCCGCCGATCTCACAGCCTCGGAGATTCAACACCTGTTGAGCGAACTTCTGGAGTCGTTGGAAAGAGAGACGCAGGAGGTCAATCTTCCGCGCCTGCGCGAAAAGATCGCTGCCACGATTGCCTGTCATGCAGCCATTAAGATCAACACTTTCCTGGAACACTCGAAGATTGTATGGCTGATCGATGAGTTAATGAAAACCCAATTCCCTATGACCTGTCCCCATGGTCGCCCCATTCTTCTCCGATACGAAAAAAACGAAATTCTAAAGGCTTTTAAGAGAATCTAGCCCGGTTTTCCTCCCACAAAGACCTAAGGGGCCTTTTGGCCGCGACTGAATATTGACCACAGAGACACAAAGGTCACTGAGACAAACCTACCTGAACCGGGAAATCATTGCCCGTCTGGATTTCAGAATCTTGTTTCCGGGTGTTGTGATCTCATACCCTGAATTTGAGCCGAATTCCCGGGGTTTTCGACTCTGGGTCCTCTGTGCCTCTGTGGGTGGTCCATCACCACTTGTGGGAAGGGGTCTTTGTCCTTCTATTTCTTTCTCGGGTTAGTTGCGGAGCGTTTCATCAGGTCCATGATACGTTGGGCGATTTCCTTCCGGATTTCGTATAGATGATCAGGGTCCGCGTCCCATTTCCACCAGGAGGAACTGATTTTCGACAATTCGCTATCCAGGAATGATTGATCTCCCAGCCTGGCTAGCAGGGCGAAATAGGCATAGTCCTCCATCCCCTCACGCAAGGCCTTCAAGCGAAGGCTGGCGACCGGTGCAGAAATACCGGCTTCGCTACCCGGGTAGAAAAGGTAACCTTCCCCGTTGTAATGGTTGCGGAAGGCTGGATCGGTCCAGACGTCCCTGTCTGGATTACCCCACTCCACGGTCGACCAGTAGAACAATCCCTTAATCCTATAACTCCGGACTAGCCACAAGGGAAGGCGGTAATTCAGTAGCGGAAAATCGATCTCCCAAAACAGGGTGGGAAGACCGCCAACTCTGGGAAATTCCGGGTGGAAAGGAGGGGCTTTCTGACAGAGGGCTGTATAGACCCACACCTCGTTGCCCTCACGGCGCACTGAACGCGCGCTCGCGTCGTCGTAAAATGCGAACAGGGGGCACCAGATATCCACAAAACTCCTCAACTCCCCCCAATTCTTATCCTGGGGATAGGTCTGTTCAGTGCAAAGGACGCGGAGGTTAGGGTTAGCCTCGTGGGCCAATTGAGCAAAAGCGCGTACCTGTTGGTAGGCCTCCCTGGTATTCGGTTCATCGACCGGGTAATAATAGGCGCCTTTCTCCCACCCATTAGCCTTGAGGTAGTCGTAATAGCTCTGCAAATAACGCAGGGCAAACCGGCGATTACTTTTGAGAGGGTCGGCATAAGGGTACTGGGGAATTTGGATCGAGTAAAGATGGTGGCTCCCTATGTAGCGTTTCAATTCCTCGTGCGTTCTCTTCCAATCGATGGAGCCATCGGACCGCAATGGAGGACGCAGGGCATCCGGGATGGGCGGATCGATCCGATGAGCACTCAGTGCTGCGGCATATCGTTCGAATAGTTGCAGGAATGATGCTGACTCCGGCGCCACGTTATGGCTTATGGCAACAGGATTCAAACTGCCAAAGTGGGTAGCCAGGAAAGTCCCGTCGGGCAAAACAAAATCCCAGACCTGCAACTTGATCTCCACACTGGTGTCGCCATATTGGGGGACACTCACCGTAAGGCTCCCGCGATAACTCCCCGGGACGGCGCCAGTTGGGACCGACACCTCCGCCCAGATTGGCTGGTTTTGTCCTGGCCAGACGTCAAAGGGGGATCCGATAAAGCGGGCCCCTTTCAGGTTGCGTCGAGTCCCTGATTCGTTTTCGTCCAGGTTCAGTTGCATAGGCCGCAAGGGTTTCCCATCCACAGGGTTGTAAAACGGAATCAGGGCATCTGGCCACCACCCCGGAGGTTCAGCTGAATAAGGACTTGGATTTCTCACATAAACGAAATGCTCACGAAAGAGAGTGATGGCTGCCTTTTCGAGTCGGTGACCGCGGCCATCGCTCAGATCTGAAACCGTGACAGTGACATCGTCGAGCTTCTGCGATCTGGCTGTGATGACCACTTGGAAAGGCTCCACCTCATTGCGAGCGGCAGCAATCTCAATAAGACGACTGGCCGTTGGCAAAGAGGTAGGTCGAACCCGAACCATCGGATTTTCGACCCAGACCAGATATGCAGGGTCCGCCTGAGGGGGTTGTTGCGGCGGCTCGGCGAGTAAGAGGCCTATACTAGCGAATAGCCAAAGAAGGCAGTGGGCGAACAGGGAGAGTCTCATCAGTTGTCCATCGCCCGGTAGCGATGCTGTCACTCTGACAATCCAGAACTCATCAGGTGCGATTCGACCGGCCCCTCCTTTGACAGTGAGTCTCATCTTATCATGGAGAAGGATTCGAGACTCAGGATATTTGGAAAGAGGAGTCGCGCGGGTGCAATTCAAAGGGCGATAGAATTAGCTCATTTATTCGCGGTTCCGACGCCGCGGGGGCGTGGCATCTCCAAATCCCTGGAGGCGGGACGTCCTCGTCCCGCAACCTGCAACACACCGTGGACGCATGGCGTCTCCAGTCGCACTTTGAATTGCACCCGGCTCGTATCCTCCGGTTGCCAGCAGGGGGTAGGCGTGATACATTTTGGAAGGCAACTGCTCGCGCAGCTTGGACAATGGTTCTGTATTCCAAGATTCCCATCGGAGCTAGTATTACTCTGTTAAGGGTTGATCGCGTGGCGCACACCTCGCGCTTTCGACAACCTAAGCGCCACACGGGCAAGATGCCGATGCCACGTGGCACGGGCGTCCCGCCCGTGAAGATTGGCTTCAGGACTTAACAGAGTAATGCAAGCACTCCGGACTGGTGTAATCTTCATGAGACTTTATTTAGGAATTGATGGGGGGCAGACAGAGACTCGAAGTATCTTAGCAACCGAAAATGGCCAGGTCCTCGGAATCGGGCGAAGCGGACCTTGCCAGCATCCCAATCGGGATACTTCCCGAGAAAGCTCGAGGGAATCTCTTTTTTCCGCGGTGCGAGCTGTTCTCGAGACATCAGGCATGTCCGAATCGAGCGAGATCGACAGTGCTTTTCTCGGGATCACAGGCGTAACTGATCCCTCGACGCAGGCGGCCCACTTCTATCGTTCAGCCCTGGCCGATCGATTTCGGGTATCTAATCTGACTGTCGACATCGATGCCCGCAGTGCACTGGCAGGCGCAATACCCTTTCAACCCGGGATCGTGGTAATTTCCGGAACCGGGTCAGTTGGTTTCGGTGTCGATTCTGAGGGGAACACCTTCCGGACAGGAGGATGGGGATATCTGATTGGAGATCCGGGAAGCGGCTTTGAAATCGGTCGACAAGCACTCGGTGCAGTCCTGCATTGTCACGAGCGGGGTGGGCCACACACCCGACTAACCGAGATGATTCTTCGAAACCTGGAGATTGACCAGGTAGGTCTCATCCCGCAGTCAGTGCATCTTAAGGAAAACCCCAAAGTCTATATCGCCGGGATCAGCCGCCTGGTCACTCAAGCGGCCGAGCAGGGCGATGCGGTCTCTCTGGAGATACTGGCAACGGCCGGCCGGCACCTGGCAAGCCTCGCAGTCGCAATTCTTGAGAAACTACACTGGTCCGATCAGAAGATCCCGGTCTCCGGAGTGGGTGGAGTGCTGCGCACGAGTGCCCAGCTTTGGGAGCAGTTTTGTGATGGAGTCGTTCAGTTGGAACCTAGAGCCAGGGTAGATGTGCCAGAGCTTCCCCCTCTGGCAGGTGCTCTGTTGTTGGCTTACCAGCAGGATGGCCTCCCCTGGACAACCGGGCTTGTCAAAAAGCTGCAAGAGCAGCAATCCATTAAGGAGTTCCTGTCGGATGAGATTGGGAATTGATTTTGGCACGACCAGAACTCGAGTTGCAGCGAGCTTGAGGGGGAATTACCCCTGTGTGGGTTTCCATTTGGATGGAGGTGAGTACCAGGATTGGTGTCCTTCTCTGATCGGAGTCCGCGGGAGGGAAATTGTTTTCGGGCTGGAAGCTCAACGCATCGAACACGATCCGGACTGGTCAATCTGCCGTTCCTTCAAGCGATTTCTTTGCGAAGGCTGTCCTCAGGATATGCTGCAGATCGGGCAGGTTTCATTACCCCTGTTGGAATGGTTGACCCGGTTCATGATTGCCCTGCGAGAAGACTTAATGGACCGCAGTACTTTGGATCCAGGTTCGTTAGACCAACCCCTGCAAATCACTGCGGGCGTTCCAGCAAATGCCAATGGAAACCAACGTTTTTTGACTATGGAGGCTTACCGGTGTGCTGGATTTGAAGTGTTAGGATTGGTCAATGAACCTTCGGCGGCAGGGGTTGAATATGCCCACCGTTACCGGCGGACAGATCTGAGCCGGCGACGAGAGTATGTGCTGGTCTTCGACATGGGGGGAGGGACATTTGACGCTTCGGTCATTCGAATGACGGATCAGCAGCACGAGGTAGCGAGCAGCGAAGGGGTTTCCCGCTTGGGAGGCGATGATTTTGACGAATTGCTCCTTGACCTGGCCCTTTCCCACCCTTCTCTGGCGGTGAAGACTCACCAGTGGATTCCTCGAACCAGACTACTCAACCTGTGCCGGGAGGCTAAAGAGAGCATCACCCCTAACATGCGAAAGATCACGATCGATTTAGGGCAAATCAGCTTGATGGCCGGGGAAGTCCTGGTTCCAGTGTCTCAGTTTTATGAAAGATGCCAACCTCTGATTCGCCAGACAATCCAGGCCGCTTTAAGTTCGTTAAGCACAGCCATGGGAGGAGAGGAGGATGGACAGCAAGCTTTAGCGTGCGTTTACCTGGTGGGTGGATCCTGTCAACTTCCAGTCCTGGCCAGGTCGTTGAAGGATTGCTTTGGCAAGCGCGTTCGACGGTCCCCCTACCCGAGTGCCGCAACGGCCATAGGGCTGGCAATTATTGCCGATCAAGAAAGTGGCTACACATTGGAGGATCAATTTAGCCGCCACTTTGGAGTGTGGCGGGAGGGCGACGAAGGCCAGCAGATTGTATTCGACCCAATCTTTCTGAAGCGGACGCGTCTTCCCCGGCCTGGACAGCCCTCCCTGCGGGCGATCCGGAACTATCATCCAGCTCACAATCTGGGACATTTTCGCTTCATCGAGTGCAGTCACTTGAAGAATCAGATAGAACCCACCGGAGACATCATCAATTGGGACGAAGTTTTCTTTCCATTTGATCCGCGCTTAGCCTGTGAATCGCGGCTGGACAAGATCAGCGTCAGGCGCTGGTCTGAAGCGGAGACCCATTTGATCGAGGAGGTATATTCCTGCAACGCCGACGGCCTGGTGGAAGTGACTATCTCAAACCAGGCTACGGGACTGCGCAGAACGTTTAATATCCGAAACGAGGGGAAGAAATAGATCCTTAGGACGTGTGGAGCGCCAGGTCGCGGTGGAGCAAAGGAGGATCCGGATTCTAAAGAGCAATGGTTCAAATCCTCTCCATCCTGTAGAGTTTCCTCGTACTGATCACTGTTGTCACGACTAGGATCAGAACCATGCCAAGAATGGCAATGGTTCCTCCCACATCAAAGAGCAGATAGATTTGTCCGAACACTCTCACCTTCGGTTTATACAACAAGAAAAGGTTCCCTACTATCAATAGGATTCTTAGCTCGGTGGGGCTGAAGGCTCCGAAGGAGATCTTGAAAGTGCCCAGACTGTATGTGGTCAAGTAGACGTTAATGGCAAGCATGTAAAAGGCGATCAAGACCAACAGGGCCACTCGCTCGCTCATGTAACCTGAGAAAGCCAACCCGCCAACCAGAATGAGAGTCCCGAAGGTATCGATGATGTGGTCCACATAGTAACCATATTTGGGTCGCAATCTGTTGCGGTATCGAGCCAAAGTGCCATCCAGGCTGTCGCCCACCCAGTTCAATACCAGGCAAGCATTTACGGCATGGAGGTAAAGGTTCTGCTTTCCGCTGAGAGAATAACAGAGGCCTGCCCCTATCATGGCCAGAAAGCCAAGCAGCGTCAGGTGGTCGGAATTGACCCTGGCCGGCGTGTGGCAGGCCATCCAATGGAGAGCTTCTGATTCGGCATTGGCCAGCGCTCCCGTTAATTGACGTTTTGCATCCCGGAAAACCTGTTCGGCCATAAAGCTCCTTTTGCTATGAGATGAGCAAACTTACCTCCAGAATGCCAATGTTCAAAAAACACATCTTAACGCCACATGCGATCTCGGGGCATAGTGAAAACTGGCGACACCTGTCGGATTTCGCTGGCATCCCTGCCTGCCGTTTTTTTGTAGAAAAAACTAAACTCCCTTTGACAATGTGCCGAAACCATGGCGGATTAAATAGCCATTTTGAGTCTGTTGTTTTGCAGGATTCCGGGTTCTTCCCAAGATCGCCTATGCTAACCTAAGACCACCAGATCCGGTTTCTGAGGTGTGATCTGCCCCAGGAGATCCAGTTGTACCTTGCATTCAGAACCTATACCAAAGAACTTTGCCACCGCCGATTGAAGAACCTTTATTGGTGGGGGATTGCTGTGGTCCTGTTGTTTGCGTTCCTGGATCTGATCCTGGTGCCCAAGAAGTTTTGGGGTTTATTCTTCGCCGCTCGTTTAGTGAGCGCAGTCATTCTCCTGTTGCTTTATCGGCTTGCTGACTCTTCTTACGGAAAACACCAGCCCGCAGTCTTCGGGATTGCAGGAACAGTTGTGGTCGGTGGGATGATTTCCCTCATGACCCGATACCTCGGGGGTTATCAGAGTACGTACTATGCGGGGCTCAATCTGCTCATTTTAGCGGTGACCTTGTTTCTGCCCCTTGATTTTCTTGAGTCTCTGGTGACCTGCGCACTGATTTACGTGACCTATTTGGTTCCAATCTTCATTTACGATCGGATTTTAAGACCTGATGTTTTCATCAACCATATTCTTTTCCTTTCCGGAACGATCGTTATTGCGCTGCTAAATTCTTATTACAGTCAACGGTCTCGATATCGGGAATTCCGGTATCGTTATGAGCTAGCGAGGACTAACGAGGGCTTGATCGCCTCAACTCGGGAGAAGGTCCATTTCTTTTCTAACTTAGGGCGTCTAATCAGCTCCAGCCTTGATTGGCAAGGTGTAGTTTTGTCCGCCTTGAAACTCATGAGAGAAGGCATGGGGTTGCAGTTCGTGGCATGCTTCCCCGTGGATGGCAGCCGGCAGTTACTAGGAAGGCCTATCACAGAAGGCAACGACGACGAACTGACCGCCAAACTGAATCGCGCGGGACCCCTGCTTCAGCAGTTACTAGCCACACCCTCTGACCTCTATCATGGGGAACCCGTGGTCCTGTCTCGGGAGACTATTCCAGAGCAGGATAAGCTTAGAAGAGAAATCTTAGACCAGGTGGAGACTGGAGCCCTTGCCATTCTTCCCTTGAAAGAAAAAGGGAGGGTTTCGTGCATCTTTCTGGCTGACCTTCCTTCCACGAGCGCCGAAACTGGCGCAGAGCAACTTCAGCTCTTGGGTCACTTTACGAGCCCCGTCTCGGCTGCACTGGAGAAAGCACACCTTTTCGAAGCGGAAATGAAGCGGACTTCCCAGCTTCTCCTGATCCACGAGATTAGCCGCACCATGGCGTCCATTCTCGATTTCAAAGCGGTTTGCGGGGAGTTTTCTAATCTCTTGCAGCGAGAATTTGGATATGAACATGTCAGCATCTACCGCGTCGATGATCGAAACTATTTGGTACTCAGTGGCATGAGGGATCTCCTGCCCGACCTGTCGGTTCCGGAGGAATTCCCGCCAGGCGGCGAGAATTCCATCTGTGAGGCCCAAGTCACGAGCAAAACGATCCTGAGGCGAGCCGAGCAGGAGGATCTGGAGTTAAAGGAATGCCTGCATCCAGGAGCAAGATCCCGTTTGTGTATCCCTTTTAGTCATTCCACCCGGGTTTTGGGGGTCATCGACATTGAGAGCGAAAAAGACCACAGCTTCGACAAGCAGGATACTGCGGTTCTGGAAACATTGAGCGATTACTTGGCCATCTGGTTGAACAACGCCAACCTCTATACTGACTTGGACCGCAAAGCTGGGGCCCTGCAGACCCTGAACCATATCGGCCGGGCCATCAGCTCCGAACTGAACATTAACAAACTCTTTGAATTGATCTATCGGCAGGTGAGGCAAGTCCTGCCGGGTGAAGACTTCCTGATTGGGCTTCGTGAGAACGAGACTCACCAGATTGAAGTCCAGTTTGAGGTCGTCGACGGGAAAAGGAAACGGCACTCCGGCACCCTTTCTCACGATGGGCTTGCCTCCTATGTGATGCAAACGCAGGTGCCCTTGCTGGTTAAGGAAGACTTCGGCAGAGTGTATAAGTCGATCACCAGAAGCACTCCCCACCGGATTGCCCAATCCTGGTTGGGGGTGCCTCTTATCCTGGGTGAGAAGTCCATAGGGGTCATTGTTCTACAGAGTTTCAGGATCCGGCAGGACTACGATAATGATGACAAGAATTTCCTGTCAACAATTGCTGACCAAGCCGCGGTAGCGATTGCGAACGCCCGTCTGTTCCGGGAGGCCCAGGAACGAGCCACTCGCCTGGCCGTAGTGAATGAAATCACTCGTGAGGCCAGCTTAAAACTGGACGTGGACAAACTCTTTGAAAGGATTAATAAGGAACTTAAGCGAGTCATATCGTTTGAAAAGAGCAGCATTGCTATCTACCAGCCCGATTCTGACACGTTTTCCCTTTTGAACGTGTATGGGGAGAACATCACCACGGGATTCTACAGGGGAATGGAAATCCCCGGCCGGGAAACGGTCATGAGAATCGCGCACGATACCAAGCAACCTTACTACACACGAAACCTGGACCGGGTTATATCTCACACTTCTCCTTACTTGATCACACAGGGGATCCAGTCGGCCGTCTCCGTTCCCATCATCTCGGAAGACGTTTGCCTGGGGACATTAAATCTGGGAAGTCAAAAAGAGGACGGATTTTCCGAAGACCAGATCGAATTGCTCAAGACGATTGCCAATAGTCTGGGGACTGCATTGAAGAATGCCCGGCTGTATTCGGCTCTTGAGCAGTCTTATATGGAATTACAGAGTACCCAGGAACAGCTGATCAAATCGGAAAAATTGCGGGCCTTGGGTGAAATGTCAGCCGGGGTAGCCCACGATTTCAACAACATCCTGGGGGCGATCCTTGGCCGGGCCCAACTCATGAAATCGCAAAGCCCAGACACAAGTGTTTTGCGCGGACTCGAAATCATAGAAAACGCCGCCATAGACGGGGCGGCCACGGTTCGGAGGCTTCAAGATTATACCCGGAAACGCACTGACCAGGTCTTTTCCCAGGTCGACCTCATCCAGGTTGTTGAGGACACGCTCACAATGACCCGGACTCGCTGGGAAGACACCGCTCACATCAGCGGGATTCAGTATTCCGTCACAACTCAATACGAGCCGATCCCACCCGTGGCTGGGGATAGCTCCGAGCTGAGAGAAGTATTTACGAACATCATTTTCAATGCTTTGGACGCGATGCCAAATGGAGGCAAGATTCACATCCGAGTTTGGAGCGAAGACCCGCAGGTTCGGGTCATGGTCACTGACACAGGGCGGGGGATGACTGAAGAGACCCGCCAGAAGGTGTTTGATCCCTTCTTTACAACTAAAGGAGTCAAGGGGAATGGGCTGGGGATGAGTGTCGCTTATGGCATCATTACGCGCCACAAAGGGACAATCGAACTCTCCAGCGAACTTGGCAAGGGAACTTCAGTCTGCATCAACCTTCCCGTCAGCCTGAACGCCGAACGTCAAGCCCCTTCGAAACCAACCTCCAAAAGAAGCGGACGCTTCCTGATCATTGACGACGAAGCGCCCATTCGCGATTTGCTGGCGGAAATACTCTCTGAACAGGGACATATAGTTTATACGGCCTCCGGGGGAAGAGAAGGGTTAGAGATTTTCAAGGCTCAATCTCTGGACATGGTCATCACGGACCTGGGTATGCCGGAAATCAGTGGCTGGGATGTGGCCAACGCAGTGAAGGTCATGAATCCCAGCATTTCAGTGATTATGATGACGGGATGGGGGATCACCCTGGACAGAGATAAAGCCAAAGAGAGAGGGGTCGATGTAATTGTTTCAAAGCCGTTTCAGATTAGTGAAATTCAGAAAGTCTTGAATGAGATGTTGGAACTGCAGGTGTAACGAAGAGGAATGACCAAAAGGGGAAAAGCAAGATACTAAAAATCGAACCTTGAGGATCGAAGATCGAAGGCCTAGCCTGCCTTTCTCGCCACAATGACTAAACGCGGCCTGTGGCCACGGCCAAAAGCTAAACGCAGAAGTAAAAAGGCGCACAGAAAAATGCGGCTAGAAACCCAACCGCCAAGGACGTCGACAATTTCTTTCGCTACCTCGTCGGCGCTCATGCTAGATCCAGCTCCTGGCGCTCTTCGCGTTTCTCTTTGCATTCCGATTTCCGCTCAACGGACGAACCTCTCCGGTGCTCCTGAAAGAACCGCATTACCTCTTGAAAGACCAGCCCCGCCTCTCCTTTGACCAACCTGCATTCGGGGAGCGAGTTTAAAAAGCTCCTTCCATAACGCATATCCACTATTCTACGGTCGAAGATCATTATCGACCCGTAGTCAGACTTGCTCCGAATGAGACGGCCGAAGCCCTGTTTGAACTTTATCACCGCTTGTGGGACTGCATATTCAAGGAAAGGGTTGCCTCCTCTTCTGGCAATGGCCTCCACCTTGGCCTCCACGATCGGTTCTCGCGGCACACTGAAGGGCAACTTGGTGAGGATCACGTTCTCCAGGGCCTCTCCGGAGATATCTACGCCTTCCCAGAAGCTATCGGTGGCAAAGAGGACACTGGTCTTATCGTTCTTGAAGATTTCGGTGAGGCGATGCCGCGGAGCATCTCCCTGCCTCAGAGTTCGAATTCCCAGTGCCTTCAAGGGTTCCATCAACTCCTGGTAGGCACGGCGAAGCAGGGAATACGAAGTGAATAAAACGAGGGCACGGCCTTCGGAAATGGAAATCGATTTGTAGAGCAACTGAGTCAGCGCTTGAAGAAAGGCGGGGTCCTCCGGCAACGGAATTCCTTGGGGAATCCCAATAATGACTTGCTCCCGGTAGTTAAACGAAGAAGGCAGGGCCAACTCCATCAACCGTCCGACAGGAACTTGATCCAGGCCCAATTGTTTTTTGATGTAGTTGAACTGTCCTTCGGTGGTCAAAGTCGCACTGGTCAGAATCACTGTCGGGTACTTGGCAAAGAGACGGTCCCGAAGCAACTCACTGACACTCAGCGGCGCCTGCTTAAAGGTGAGCAGCTTCCCGTAGCGGCTGTCGCGGATCTCCACCCAGCGGACTTTTTCTTCTGCAGGCGGGCCGAAAATCTCGCCCAGGGCGGAAGCCGATGCCTCGACCCGGTCAGTTAAGGCCGTGAGTTCGACGGTCTGAGGAATCAACTGTTCCGAGACTGCTTCAGGCAGCGAGTCCAGGTCCCTTTCCAATAGCAACAACTGTTGGTGGAACTCCCTCAATTCACTGAGTAGTTGCCGGACGGGTCTGAGGACACCCTCCTTCCATGGATCCTCGCCGCATAGCTCCTGAGTGAAACGGACTTTCAATTCCCTCCCCGGGCTATCCACGGCCACTCCTTCAAAAAAGACAGCCAGTTCGTCAAATACGGTCCCGGCGACAAAATTCAAATTGTCCTTTTGAAGGATCACCTTGGACTGAATATGGTCATGAATGCGGCTGTAGAGCGGGAGATCGATCAGATTCTCCATGGAATGCAGTTTGAATAGCAGGTAGGGCAACAACCCTCTCTCCCGTATTTTTTCCCGCTCTCGGAGAGAATAAAATCTCCCTAGCAGGCGGACCAGGCCATAGCGGGAGACTTGCACACCAAAATATTCAGTCGCAATTTCTTCCACGTTGTGCGCCTCGTCCAGAACAATTCGGGAGTAAGCCGGCAAAACGGCTGAATCCGAGTAACTGTTGGTGTCGCCGCGCACCGCCAGATCGGCAAACAATAAGTGGTGATTAACGACCAGCAGGTCTGCAGAACTGGCTTCACGCCGGTTCTTGTAAAAGAAACAACGACTATAAAATTCGCAGCGGATTCGACCGCAATTGTCGCTTTCGCAGGCGACTTTTTCCCATACCGACGGGCTGGGCATGATGCTCAAATCAGATCGACTTCCATCAGCAGTCGTATTCGTCCATTCCAGGATCGCACTGAGCTCTTCCCGTTCTTCGGACTCAATCAGGAGATCTCCTTCCTTCCTCAAGGCGTCCACTTTGCTCAAGCACACATAGTTGTTTCTTCCCTTAATGAGAGCAGCCTTGAATTGTGGGGTCAGCACATTTCTTAGGAAAGGGAGATCTTTGTTGATGAGTTGCTCTTGTAGATTGATCGTATTGGTAGAAACCACAACCCGCTGTTTGTTTTGGACTGCCCAGTAGATGGCGGGGACGAGGTAGGCCAGACTCTTACCGGTTCCCGTTCCAGCCTCAATAAGGACTAAGAGAGATTCGTTGAAGGCCCTACTGGCGGCAGACATCATCCGAACCTGTTCCGGGCGCTTTTCAAATCCCTTCAGGTTGCGCGCGATCGGGCCGCCCCCGGCGAGCAACTTTGAGATTTGGTCTGTGTCGAGCCGAGTGATTTTCGCCTTGGAGAATGCCTCAACCACGACGTAAACATCGTCGACTCGATTATTGACGATGTAGAAACCCACCCCCATATTCCCATACTCAGAAGCCAGGCGAAGATCGGCATTCGACGGGGTCAGGATCCCCGAGGGATGGTTATGGATGATGATGTCACCCTGAGAGGCAACCTGCATCAGTGCTGCAACGGCCGAGTCGTTGCCTCGTGCTAGTGGCATGACCTCTTGAATCACCTTGTGTTCATTCGCCCTTGCCAGGAAGAAGACTTCATTGTTCTTGGCTTCCTGAATGGTAGCCTGCACGGTTTGTATGGCACTTCCGCTGATGAGGTCATGAATTGCCGGCATGGTCGTGATCCAGTTTTCAGTATAGCCGATTTCCATTTTTGAATCTTTGTGCCATTTATTGAGAGTCACAGAATATAGTGACAGCCATTTGTCCCGAAGGGACAATGGAAAGTAGCCAGAGGTGACGCGAAAGGCGCGTCACCCCTGGATTATAGTCCTCCCGAATCACACCACTCCGGCAGGGGTGGAGGAGAGGCATGTCACTATATTCTGCAAGTATCGGTAGTATTGATTACGATCAAATCTGTTCTACAGAGGGAGAGCATCGCAACTCTGGGCTGCAAGGCCAGAATAGTCCAGTCCTGGGCCAGCGTCGGGCCGAATGGTCCAAGCGCTGTCCTTTGCGCATTATCTTTTCGAAGATCGCTGACTCATGTGCCGGCGATCGTCCCGTTTTTTTCCTTTGACCGATACGGTCAATCTTCGACCTCACTTCTACTCTGTCCGTGTTGATCCGTGGCCGTCTGTGTCCTGCTTGTCCTTCTCCGTGTCTCGGTGTCTTTGTGGCTATATTCTGCGGTTCAATTGATTTCGCATCATCAAAGTCGCTATGATATGAGCAACGTTGAAGTAAAGGCCATCTTTCTGCATTGTTCCAGGGAAAATAGATGCGGGCTTTAGCCTTTTGGAAGACAATCACTATGGATCAAAGTAATCTTCTCGATCAGCTCATGGCTCTTCTTTCAGAGCATGGGACCCGCTTCTGCGTCATCGGCGGGCAGGCAGTCAACGCTTATGCGGAACCGGTAGTCAGTTTGGACCTGGACCTGGTTGTAGCCGCCGAGCAGTTGGAAGAAGTGGAATCAGTCCTGCGGCGCTCCTTCAAGGTGGAGCGATTTCCAAACAGCCTGAACGTCTCTTTGCCTGATTCAGACTTGCGCGTCCAGATTCAAACCGATCCGCGCTATGCCGATTTCCTGGAGCGGGCCGAACTGAGATCGATTCTGGGCGTACAGCTCCCAGTTGCCAGCCTGGAAGACTTGCTTCAAGGTAAGGTCTGGGCAGTTCAAGACCCCAACCGGCGGCCCAGCAAGCGCC
>DATKMG010000121.1:0-8412 GCA_035541995.1 Terriglobia bacterium | reverse complement strand
CGCCACTCACCATGCCTAGCCCAGCTAGGAGGCAAGCTAGCCCGGCTGAATAGAGTAGCCAGGTTCGAGATTGTAGATTCCGGGCGCTCGTCATCCGTGTCGATCCGAATCTTTTCGAATTTCTGGTCTATCGTAACATCTTTCGAATCCCCCTCACAGCCTGGCGGATTCGCTGTTCGTTTTCGACTAGAGCAAAGCGGACAAAGTCGTTGCCATACTCACCAAAGCCAATCCCAGGGCTGACAGCCACCTTGGCCTCCCCAATGAGCCTCTTGGCAAACTCCAGCGAGCCCAAAGCCCGGAACTGTTCCGGGATCTGAGCCCAGACAAACATAGTGGCCCTGGGTTTGTCGACCTTCCACCCGGCACGATTCAACTCCGTACACAGGACATTGCGGCGTCTCCGGTAAGTTTCGACAATCTCCGCCACACACTCCTGGGGGCCCCTCAACGCAGTGATTGCCGCAATCTGGATGGGCTGAAAGGTGCCATAATCCAGATAGCTCTTGATGCGGGTCAAAGCATGAACCATGTCCGAATTACCTACGCAGAAACCCATTCTCCATCCTGCCATGTTGTAGCTCTTGGTCAGACTGATGAACTCAACTGCGCGTTGGCGGGCTGCCGGTATTTCCAGGATGCTTGGAGCTCTGTAATCATCGAACACGAGGTCCGCATATGCCAGATCATGAATGACCAGCAGATCATGCTCTTCAGCCAGATCGATAACACGCTTGAAGAACTCAAGCTCCACCACCTGGGTCGTCGGGTTATGCGGAAAAGAAAGGATTAGCAGCTTGGGAGTCGGCCAGGAAAGCTTGATTCGTTGCTGGAGATCTTCAAAGAAATTGCGTCCGGGGAGCATGGGGATACTCTGGATATCGCCACCCGCAATTAAGACAGAGTACAGATGGATGGGGTACGTGGGATTAGGGACGAGGGCGGTCTCCCCTCGGCCGATGATGGCTAGCACCAGGTGGGCCAACCCCTCCTTGGACCCAATAGTCGCGATGGCCTCCGTATCCGGGTCCAGGTCAACGTTGTATCGCCTCTTGTACCATTCTGTGACCGCCAGTCGCAACTGGTAGATCCCTTTTGATGCGGAGTAGCGGTGATTCTTAGCGTTATGTGCCGCCTCTGTCAATTTGTCCACAACATGTCCGGGTGTGGGCATATCGGGGTTCCCCATTCCGAGGTCGATGATGTCTTCCCCCGCACGCCGAGCCTTCATCTTCAGGTCATTGACGATGCCAAAGACATAAGGGGGGAGTCGTTTAATTCGTTCAAATTCTCGCATAAGAATTGGGGATTAGGTGCACAGGTCAAGGGACAATTCAATTAAGGAACCCACGATTCGAATTATGGACATGTAGAAATACTTAATCGCAATGTTGGAAGGCCAGGTATGCTCCGCCGAAAATACCTGCCTGATTGCCGAGCCGAGATTTTTCGATCCGTCGGGGATCGTTCCGGTAGACGTACGAACGCCGTGCAACTTCCTCGAACATGCTCGCCTGGAAAGCGTCCCAGGCATCGACGGCCCCCCCACCCAGAACAAAAAGCCGGATGTCCAGAATATTGATGAAACTGGCAATGGCAATCCCCAAAGCAATTCCCATCTGCCGGAAAACTGCCATTGAAGATGGGTCACCGTCTCGGGCCAGCTGGTATATCAGTGCGGCAGTCAGGGACGTGCCAGACTCTGCCGCTCTGCGTAGCGCCGAGCTAGCCTGCCCGGATTGTAGATATTCGAATGCCCCCTTCACAACTGCTGAAGCTGAAGCATATTCTTCCAGGCAACCGGTATTGCCGCATTTGCAGAGGCGGCCGTCCGGGTAAATGTTGATGTGGCCAAGTTCCGCAGCCATGCCTTCAGTGCCGTGCCAAATCTGTCCCCTCAAAATAATGCCCCCACCAACTCCGGTTCCTTGGGTAATGAAGATCAAGTCCCTTTCGTCCCTACCGCAACCCAGCCATTTTTCTCCAAGCGCCGCCAAGTTGGCATCGTTTTCCAGACGAAAGGGTTGTCTCAGGCGATCGAAGACGAGGTCGCGAATCGGGCAGTTTCCCCAGCCTGGAAGGTTCGGAGACTCAACCCAGATCCCTTTTTTCAGGTTCAGGATACCAGGCAACCCAAGCGATATCCCCGCCAGGTAATGCGACTTTCCCCAATGGTCAAGCAGGTTCAGGATTCCACTGCACATTCGCTGTATCACGTCTTCCTGCCCCTGCTGGGCAACAGTCGGGAGTGTGAGCAGTTCAAGCAGTTTTCCATCTTCGTTGATGCCTGCAACTCGGAGGTTGGTCCCGCCAAGGTCAACGCTGATAGCAAAACGGCCATCTCTCATGGTGATGTTATTGAGTTATCCCTTCCTGCGTCGCAGAGCTCCAACTCTCTTTTCAACCACAGAGGACACAAAGTTCGCAGAGAATCAAATAAACAATCTCTCTATTTCATCTATCAGGACCTAGAGGCAATGTGGGTCAGGCGAGATTGGATAACTCCACTCAGCTGAAACACCTAACTTGGAGGATAACAAATCTCTTTCATCCCTCTTCATTTCAATAACAACTTGCTCTTATCCAACAATCCTTTGTGTTCTCTGTGGTGATATTCCCTATCCCCTATCCCCTATTCCCTGTTTCCTATTCCCTGCCACGATCGACGTGATCTTATCGAATTGAGGCTTAAGCGCACTGTACAGGGATCGATAGACCTGGTAATAGTCTTGATAGCGCCGACTGTTCTCAGGCCTCGGGCTGGTGAAGTTCGCGAGACTGATGGCTTGCTGACAAGCCTGCTCGACGCTGGAAAAACCGCCAGTCCCAACTGCTGCCAGGATCGCAGCTCCAAAAGCCGCGCCTTCATCCGTCGCCACAGTGCAGATCTCGGTGCCAAAAATGTCGGCCTGGATCTGTCGCCATAGAGCACTTTTTCCTCCTCCCCCAGATGCACGAACTTGAGTAACTGGGACTCCCATTTGCGCGAATATTTCAAAGGAATCCTTCAGACTGTAAGCCACTCCTTCAAGGATAGCTCGAAGCACATCCGCCCGGTTATGACGCCCGGTGAGGCCAAATAGTACACCTTTAGCGTTGGGATCAAGATGCGGAGTTCTTTCGCCCATCAGATAGGGAAGGAAGATGAGTCCTTCACAACCGGGCGTGGCCTGGGCGGCCTGAGCGGTCAACAATTCATATGGATCCTGTTGTAGCAAGGAACTGAAACTCACCTCTTGCCCTCCAAATTGGTCACGAAACCAGCGCAGCGACAGGCCGGCCCCCTGAGTTACTCCCATGACGTGCCATTTCCCCGGGACAGCGTGGCAGAATGTGTGAACTCTTCCCTGTTGGTCACGCGCCGGTTTTTCCATGAAGGCAAAAACTACTCCCGATGTCCCAATTGTGCTTGAGACTATGCCGGGAGAAACAACTCCGTTCCCCGTCCCTCCCGAAGCTTGATCGCCACCACCACCAACAACGGGTGTCCCTGCATTCAAGGTCAGCTCCCGAGCCACTTCTGCCGTAAGCTGACCGGTGACTTCTATCGATTCCCGAACTGTTGGCAGCCAGTCAGGGTTCACCTCGAGCAACCGCAGAATGTCTGCAGACCAACGACGATTAACCACATCGAACATTGTGGTTCCCGAGGAATCAGACACTTCCGAGGCAAACTCCCCCGTTAACCGGAACCGCACATAGTCCTTGGGCAATAGCACCTTGTCAATCTTCGCGTATACTCCAGGTTCATGGTTTCGAACCCAAATTAACTTTGGCGCCGTGAATCCAGTCAGTGCCGGGTTACAAGTAATCTCAATCAGCCGATCGAAACCGACCTTCTGAGTGATCTCATCAGCTTCCGCCTGGCAACGCTGATCGCACCAGATGATGGAAGGCCTCAGAACCTGATGCACCTTGTCGAGCAAGACGAGGCCATGCATCTGGCCGGAGAGGCCAATAGCTCTGACATTTTTCCCAGGCGTACCGGTTTTGCGGAGGACCCCGGCAACGGCTGTCTTGGTCGCGGCCCACCATTCTTCAGGGTTTTGTTCCGCCCATTGCGGCTGTGGTGAGCTGATTGCCGAATGGTCGGCCGATTGGCCTCCCGCGACGGCGCCTTTTTCATTCATCAGGACTGCGCGCGTTCCGGTGGTTCCCACATCAATGCCAAGGTAGTAGGTCATACGAATGAAGCCTTCCTCGAAGGAGAGACGGAACTATACATAACGACATATGAATTCTGATTCCCCCTTTGAAGGGGGCGAGGGGGTTTCTCTGTTCCGCACTGGCCAGTTCTCTCGATAAAGAGATAACCCCCCGGCAGCCTCCGCTGCCGACCCCCTTTACCAAGGGGGAATTTTACAAGAGCACATCGGGATTCAATATATTGGGAGGCTTTTCGCCGTTGAAGAAGGCCACAATATTGCTGGCTGCAATGGTAGCCATTTTGGAACGCGTGTCGATGCTGGCGCTTCCGATGTGCGGAACTACCACCACGTTATCGAGGTAAGCCAATCCCGGTGCCAACAAGGGCTCGTGTTCATAGACGTCCAAGCCTGCTGCAAAAATCACTTGATTTTTCAGAGCTTCAACTAGAGCCTTCTCGTCGATGACGGGCCCTCTGGAAGTATTCACTAACACAGCCGTCTTCTTCATCATCTCCAATTGCTTTTTTCCAATCAGGTGGTGGGTCGAGCGGCGCAGCGGGACATGCAAAGAGACAAAATCAGACTCGCTCAAAAGTTCATCCAGCGTGACGAAGGTCGCCCTCAGCATCTTCTCGAGCTCCGGCGCAATCCGTTTCCTGTCTGTATAGATTATCCTCATGTTGAAGCCGCGGGATCTCCAGGCCACTGCCTGGCCGATCCGACCCATGCCGATGATCCCGAGGGTCTTTTCATGGATGTCGACCCCAAGGAACATCATGGGACCCCACCCTTTGAATTTGCCCGCACGGGTAAACGTGTCAGATTCGACGACCCGCCGCGCGGCGGTCATCAACAGTGTCCAGGCTGTATCCGCCGTTGTGTCGGTCAGGACACCGGGTGTATTGGTTACCACAATTTTCCGTTGGGTGGCAGCTTCCAAGTCAATGTTGTCGAACCCCACAGCATAATTGGCAAAGATCCTCACGGAAGGAACAGCGTCCATGACTTCGCCATTGATGGGATCTGTCAATAGACAAAGCACCGCGTCCTTTCCTTTGGCGCCGGCAATAAGCTCGTCTCTGGAGAGGACCCGGTCTTCAAGATTAATGCTGACATTGAAATCCTTTAGCAGGTCCAACCCAGGCTGAGGGATCCGTCTCGTTACAAAAATCTTCTTGCTATTCAAAATGTCATCCCCTTTTTTGAACGGTTTCGAGCCAATTCTGCTCGACCTTCATCTTCAGCACGTCAACAAGATCTTTCGCTTTTCGGGCGATATGTTCTCCCGAAACCTCAAATTCCCACATGAGTTCCCAGGGGGCACCGGACTCACCAAACCGGTCTTTGACTCCGATCATTCCCATGAGCACCGGTTTGGAATAGATTGCCACTGATTGCATCAGGATTCCTGCCACCTGGTTGCCCAAGCCGCCTACTTGATGTTCTTCCGCAGTGAGAACGATGCTGGTCTCAAGTCCCGCCCTAAGGATGGCCTTTTCATCCAGCGGTTTCAGCGTATGCATGTTGACAACCCGGGTTTCGATGCCAAAGTCTTCCTTGAGGATCCAGGCTGCACGCAAGGCCTCCGGAACTTCCGGGCCGCAGGCAATAATCGAGATATCTTCGTTTTCACAGTGGTAATCCGTTGCCAGGCAGACCGAAAAGGCATCCATGAACTTCTCCTTCTCGCCCCGATAGCGATAGACATTGGCAACCCCCCACTCAAAGGGAGTTCTTTCGTTGGTAACTATGGGGGTTGCTTCACGCGCAAATCGGATATACTTTGGCCCGACCACATCAAAGAGCATGTGCCGGGTGGCACGTTGGGTTTCAACCACATCACAGGGAACTGAAACGTGCATATTGGGAAGCCCGCAAATCTGGAATAAATCTTCGAGGCTTTGGTGGGTTGCTCCATCCGGTCCAACCGAAACACCTCCGTGAGCTCCCACGATAAAAACGTTCAAGTTGCCATAACAGATCGTCGTGCGGATTTGATCCAAGTTTCTGCCCACCGAGAAAACACCATAGTTACCGTACACGGGCAGTTTCCCTTCCTTCGCCAAGCCGGCAGCCAAGGCCGTGGAAGATTGTTCAGCAATGCCGGCCGAGATCCAACGGTCCTTTCGCTCAGGATGCTTTTCATAGAACTGGTTGATTGTAATAGAGGCAGAAATGTCAGCCCCAATGCAGACAATCCGCCTGTCTTCACCTTGTTCAGCCAGTGCCTTTCCAAATCCCATACGGGTGGGAGACATCTCAACTTTCATGTTGGGTTGCCGGTTCCAAAAGTAATCCCGGCTAAAAACGGGGATCTTCTTCTGTAATTGTGCTTCGGCCTCTTTTTGATAATCCTGCGCGCGTTTCAGTAGAGCCGGAACCTGAAAACTTTCCCAATCCAGCCCCAGTTCCGGAACAGCCTTCTTAAGTTCGTCGACCGTAGGGGATCTGCCGTGCCAACCGGCAATGTTTTCCATAAATCCTACTCCCTTCCCCTTGATCGTATGCGCAAGGATGACCGAAGGCTTCCCCTTGAAGGAGGCGGCTTTTTCAAACGCATCGAGAATTTGCGCCATGTCGTGTCCGTCGCACTCTATGACATTCCACTTGAAGCTCTCGAACTTGTCTCGCAGGGGATCAATATCTTGAACATCTTTCACCCACCCATCAATTTGAAGACGGTTCTTGTCTACAATGCAGCAGAGACTATCCAGTCCGTAATTTCCCGCTTCCATCGCTGCTTCCCAAATCTGGCCCTCCTGCAATTCCCCGTCACCATTGATGGAATACACGCGATAGTTCTTCTTGTTCATTCTACCGGCATAGGCGATTCCTACTGCAATGGAGAGGCCCTGTCCGAGCGAGCCTGTTGAGACTTCCACTCCCTCCAATTTGAGCCAATGAGGATGCCCCTGAAAAGGGCTGTATAGCTTGCGCAATTTCACTACTTCAGCAACATCAAAGTAACCAGACATCCCTAATCCCACATACAAAGCCGGGGCCTTATGTCCAGTGGACCAGACAATCCGGTCACGGTCAGGCCAGGACGGATCCCTGGGATCATGCTGGGCGACTTTAAGGTACAGGGCCGCGGTGATATCCATAATGGACAACGTACCGCCCGCATGTCCCGAGCCTGCAGCCGCCAAGGCCACCAGATTGAAGCCCCGCATTTGTCGCGCCGCCTCTTTAAGGTCCTCTACGTTATATTCCTTCCGAAGTTTTCCAGTCTTCGAATCTATAATTGGCATAAAGCCTCCTTAATTAATATGAATATCCTGGGTGGCGAGAGAAGCATGGCCGCCCGGGCTGTGCTTTGGCTGCCTATGACGGCGCCTGAAGCCGTCCTACATTCCGGCACATCCGTTCCCGTCACAAAGTGTTTATACTTTTATTGAATGCGATCGGGGATGTTCTTCGCTAAGTTTTCTCCCGACGAATCTAAAGAATCAATTGGTCAGTCTTTTGGCCAACAACTTCAGACCATATGCCAGGCATCGCGTAGGGCACGTTTCGCATTGGCGATAACGACTCCACTACTTTCGTCACCTAAAGGTTTGACTTCAAAGCTAAGGATCTGAGGGTTCTTCTCACTCAAATAACCGATCTCCATGAGCGCTCGCAGGTATTCCGCCAGTTGTGGAACCCCATTTTCTCCACCAGGAATTCCGAAACGGGGATGCTGGTCTCCGTACCCTGAGAGCTGGGGATCTCGCATCATGCAGTTTCCCATGTGGGCGTGAACCAGATGATCCTTGGCTGCGTGAAGAGCCTGCTGCGGTGTTTCATGTTGCAACGGAAAATGGCTCAAATCGAGCATTAGCCCAAAGTTTTTATGGTTCCGACGGATACGGGCCGACAGTGCCGCCGCCTCTGAATTAGGACCAATCAGCGCTTTCTTGTCGATGTCCCGATCAAAAGTCTCCAGGACGACCTTGATATTTCCCTTGCTGGCCGCGTGAGCGCACAACTGGCTGAGGGAATCCACCAGGATGTCAGTAGCCTCTCGGCGCCTTGCTTCCCCAGGATCTGCCCCACTGAGGAAGGCGACGCCCACCGCTCCCATTTCCAAAGCTTCATCAACGCAAGCTTTGCACATTTCAAGAGCCTTCTGGCGTTCGGGGGAATCGAAACTGTTCAAGTTCAATTTGTTCACCAGTTGGACAGGCTGTCCCCCGTAAGCAACCGTCATTCCGCTGGAGGCCAACATCTGCCTGGCCTTCTGGCGGACCGACCTGTCCTTCACGGTGGTGATCTCGATGAC
>DATKMG010000120.1:0-6539 GCA_035541995.1 Terriglobia bacterium | reverse complement strand
TCACAATTGGCGTAGCGCTGACTGCGGTCTTTCGCCAGCGCTCGATCAATGATCTCTCCCAGTTCTTCTGCGCAGCCAGGCAGATATTCAGAGATAGGAGGGTGCGGTTCGGAGACAATCTTGAAACAGACGCCTGTCATGTTACTGGCTTCAAAGGGTTTCGTGTGTGAAACTAACTCATAGAGGACGACTCCGACACTAAACAGGTCACTGCGGCCATCGAGTTCCCGCGCCCCTCGCACTTGCTCTGGGGACATGTAGTAGGGAGTACCCATGACGATTCCGGCGCGTGTCAACTCGGAGGATTCCAGCCGTGCTAGGCCGAAATCTAAGATCCTCACTTCTCCATCCTTGGTGACGAAAATATTAGCTGGCTTGATGTCCCGGTGTATTACCCCGTGCTCATGCGCATAGTGGAGACCGCGGCACACTTGGATGAGCAGGTTGATCTTCTTTTCAAACGGGATGACTATTCTCTTGTCAATTAGGGTTTTTAGATCTTCACCCTCCAGATACTCCATGGCGATATAGGGTCTATTTTGGTCCTCGCCCATGTCGTAAATGGCGATAATGTTCGGGTGTCTTATTTTGGCTGCAGAACGGGCTTCACGAAGAAAACGGGTACGGAGTTCTTCGTCTACTTCCCCACTGGTAGTCATCACCTTAATGGCTGAGTGGCGATCAAGAATTGGGTCGAAGGCAAGGTAAACAACACCCATGGCCCCTCGTCCAATGGTTCGCTCAATTAAATATCTGCCGATCTTTTCCTGAGCCATCGTCAAACATCATATCGGAGCAACACAACGGTGATATTGTCGTCGCCACCAGCTCTGTTGGCGGCGTCGACGAGGGTTTGGCATGTCCCTTGAATATCCTTCCCATCTGATATGATACGTTGTAGCTCTTGATTTTCAAGTTTGTCACTGAGCCCGTCACAACATAGCAAGAGTAGGTCCCCAGGTTCCAGCGACTGTTCTCTTACCTCCACTTCGAAATGCTCCCTACTCCCGACAGCGCGGGTCACTACGTGTCGGAGGCTATGGGTTCTGGCCTCTTCAGCCGTGATTACTCCCCGTTTAAGCTGCTCCTGGACCAACGTATGGTCCTCAGTGAGTTGTCGCAATTCTGTACCTCTGTAGCGATATAGGCGACTGTCCCCGACATGACACCAAAAAGCCCTATCATTTCGAATCCAGACTGCCACCAACGTTGAACCCATGCCTGCAAAGTGTTCTGTCAGCTCCGCAGCGTGGCAAACCTTTAGATTGGCAAGTAGGACGGCCGTTCGAAGCACGTTGTGTTCAAAGGGCATCTGGATGTTGTAGCCAAAGGGCCAGGTGACTTCAGGAGAAGCGTCAGCTTGTACAATGAACTGGTCGATGGAGGTTGCCGTTAGTTGGGCCGCCTCGGCGCCTGCCGCATGGCCACCCATTCCGTCAGCAACCAGGTACAAATCGTTCTTCGAGTTTTGCAGATAATAGTCCTGATTGGTTTTACGTTTCTTGCCAACGTCGGAAAGCGCTGCGCTCTCGATCATCACGACAAACCCTTCCTTCTGGAGCTCTAGAGATCCAATTTTGTTAGGGAATCGATTGAAATTATAGGGAAAATTTAAGAAAACTGCAACATGCCAATTTCGACGCTTCTCGTAGATGCTGATTCGAGACTCCCTGAGAGCGTTCTATTAGAGCCTCATGTGAAGATTCACGCACAAATGGAGTGTGCGTCATTGTCAATCCGCCATGTTGGCAATTGTCTTGGATCTCCGGGATTAGAAGTGATCTAATCTCATTCATCAGGGGGTAAGTTCAGCAATTAAGTCCTGGTGAGATTCTCTTAATGTCGAGCGGTTCCAGGTTTCTAGATCGCTTTGATTTTCGTGAACAATACTTGTCTTCGCGTCTGATTAAGGCCGAGAAAATACTCGCCGTTCTCCGACTGAAGATTCAGTGTCCGGAAAAAGCGGTTGTCGCTGACATCGGGTGCAATGGAGGGCAGATAACTACTCGGTTGGCGGAATCCTTTTATGTTGTCATTGGCGTTGATGTGGACTCTCCGGGCAAGGATCGGGACGGCAGGGCCCATTTTGTACAAGCCGACGCTGCCCAGTTGCCCTTTAAGTCTTCCTGTCTCGACGTTGCGGTGGTCAATCATGTCTTGGAACATGTAACGGATCAAGTTGTTCTTTTGGGCGAAATCTGGCGAGTGCTGAAACCGAACGGCTTTTGCTACTTGTCATGCCCCAATCGCTTCAGTCTGGTGGAGCCGCATTACCGATTACCATTACTTTCCTGGTTGCCAAGAAGAGTTTCTGACTGGTACGTGCGCATCGCGGGCCGCGGCAAGGCCTACCTCGATAATCTACCGAGTTACTGGCGGCTCAAAACCCTTACAAAGCAGTTTATTTTTGAAGACGAGACCCTCACAGTTCTCGAAACCCCCGAACTCTTGGCTCCTGGCGATAATGGATTGAAATGGCGTTCCCGTCTAATGAAGTGGATTCCTGGGTTTTTGAAGCGGGCCCTGCTGCCACTGTCCCCGGTATGGATTGTGATCTTGCGGAAACCTCAGGATTTTCAGATTTAATTCCCTTCACTCACCCTATTCAGTTCGGTTTCTTCCGCGCCACCCAAAACTGGTTCAGGCCCAGTAGGAATCTGCTATAGAACTCAATTGTAAATCCATTTGCTTCCATTAGATGCTTGATCGCCGGAAAGTCGTAGAAGTACTCGTGTTCATGGGCGGCTTCCGGGCAGGTCAATCCCAGCCAACTGCCAAGCCTGTGCAGATTTCCACCAAGAGAAGTTGGGGTCGACATGATCAGTTTGCCACCATCCATCAGTACATCCCGGACGTTCTTCAGTGCATGAATCGGCAGTTTGAGGTGTTCCAGCAATGCTGCCATAACCACCGTATCGAAGGGGCCGGGAGGAAGGTTGGCCCGCTCCTGATTGATGTCTCTAACCATGAATTGTGCGGAGGGTTTGAGATTTGCAAGTTTCTTCTCGATCGCCAACCAGCGATCGGGATTGCTATCAAGAAGAACAATTCGTTCGACCCACACTGGCAGATAGTCGATTAATTCCCCATTCCCGCAACCGGCGTCGAGCACGCGGGTTCCCAAGTGCCGACTGACCTTAGAGAGCCTGCGATGGGTTAGCCATTTCGTAAGTAGCGGCACGATTGGGTTCCAAACGTTTATCAATGCATCAGACGGAAAGTCACAACATTAGTTCCCGCCGCCAGAGTGATGAATTGCTGGCCATTGATGGCGAAGGTCATGGGAGAGGCACTAAGTCGAATAGCACCGGTATTGAAGTGCCATAGGGCTTTGCCGGTCTCCGCCTCTACGGCAACCAGATAGCCGCTATCATCGCCAAAGAACACGAGCCCACCGGCAGTTGAGAGCGTTCCGGCCCAGGAGTCAGCTTCTCCAACCATGGGGTACTCCCAGCGAAGGTTGCCTGTACGAATATCTATGGCACGCAGGAATTTCTGGCCGGGTTCGTTAGCTATTCTCTGCGCCCCAGTGCCTTCAAAACCCTTCCCTCTTTCGTAACCACGAGCCGAACTCACGTAGTCATTACACTGCTCCATGGCGATAACATAGAACAATCCGGTCTGCGGGTTATAGGAAGGCGAGTACCAGTTAGTCGCGCCGACAACGGCCGGACAAGTCTTCTTCCCTTGGGGAGTCGGATCAGTGTCAGGCAAGACTTCAGGTCTTCCGTCAGGCCCGATCCCCTTAGCCCAATTCAGAGATTTGACAAATGGCTTCGCCCGAAGCAGTTTTCCATTCGTACGGTCCAGAACGTAAAAGAAACCGTTGCGATTAGCCTGTGCCAATAACTTGCGGGGCCTACCCTGAAAATCCCAGTCAATCAGCATAGGGATCTGGGTGGCGTCCCAATCATGAGTATCGTGTGGAGTGAATTGGTAATGCCACTTGAGTTTGCCGGAATCCACGTCCAACGCCAGAACACAATCGGTATAGAGATTATCCCCCAGGCGGTCTTCCCCATAGAAATCGGGACAGGGATTGCCAGTTGTCCAATAAAGCAGATTGAGTTCCGGATCGAAGGTCCCTGTCAGCCATGTGGCGCCGCATCCGTGTTCAATGGCAGTCCCCTTCCAGGTTTCCGATCCTGGTTCTCCAGAATTCGGAATGGTCCAGAACCGCCATTGGCGCTTCCCGGTTTCGGCATCATAGGCGTCCAGCAGCCCGCGTATGCCCTCGTCTCCGCCTGAAGTACCAATAATCACCTTGTCTTTCACAACCAAGGGAGCCATAGTCCCGCCGTAGCCGTCCCGGTAGTCGGCAATTTCTGTCTCCCATATCAAGCTCCCGTTCTTGGCATGCAAAGCCAGCATATGAGCATCTTGGGTTTCAAAGAAAACCTTCTCACCCAGAACCGCGACCCCACGGTTGATGCCGGGTCGCGCATCGCCCGAAACCATGTCTGCGCGAAGGGGACGGCTATATCGCCAGATCTCGCGCCCCGTGCGGGCATCCAGAGCAAAGATGGAGTTGTGGCCCGTCACGTACATCAGCCCATTGACTACCAGCGGGGTCACCAGAAGACGATTGGCTCCAGGTACGGGATAAATCCACTCTGCAGCCAGACTGGCAACGTTTTTAGTGTGGATTTGACTCAAGCTACTGTAACGGCGGCCACTGTAATCACCCGAATAAGTCAGCCAATCTTTCGGATCAGGGTGAACGAGATCTTGATAGGAGATTTGAGCTGGTGCAATTCCGGCAGACAGGAGCAACAAAATAACGAAAAGGGAGAGGAGAAAAGAGTGATGAACAAGAGACCCCCTTTTCATCTTGGCCTCCTCCTGTGATTTTCAATCTGGTTTCCGCCGACCACAGCCTGTCGGCTCAAGAATGCCAGCAAATTCTGCACTTCCTCACTATTGAGAAGAGAACCAATATCGTTGGGCATCATTGACTTTTCTTGCAGGACCACCTCACGAAGCTCCGAGATTAAGAAGAAACGAAACTTTCCGGTCCGATCCATGATTTGCAGAGAGAAATTGTCCCGGTTGCGCAGAGTGCCTTCAATTCGCTCGCCACTCTCCGTAACCACATATACGCCTCTATACTTGTTTGGTGATGACGAGCCCGGTTTCAGGATGGATTCGCGAATCTCTGCCAACGTACGTTCCCCTCCGATATTAGACAGGTCAGGACCCAGCGAGCCGCCTTGCCCTCGAATCATGTGGCATTCGGAGCAATGGCCTTTTCCGAAGAAAATCTGCTGGCCCGAATTCTGGTTTCCAGGAACGGCGACGTGAGCCGCCGGAGTGCTGAGGGAACGAATGAACGCTACCAGTTGACGAATCTGTAGATCCGGCATGTCAAATGCGCCCATCGAAGAACCCGGCACCCCCTTGCGAATCAACTGAGACAGCTCATCGTCCTTGCCGCGAGTCACAACCTGCCCTCTCGTGAGATCTGGGCCGCGAGCACTACCCTTGCCATCAATCCCATGACATACAGAACAACTTCCCCCGAAAAGCTTGCTCCCGGTTTCGACCATCGCTGAGTCAGGGGACTCTGGCTTGCCAGGCTGTTCAGCCTGGGCTTGCAAGAGGCGGGGTGGTCGCAACTCACCACAGGTTACGATGGAGACCCACAATACGGCGAGAGAAACGTGCCTGCTAAGATGGTTTCGGCGTGTCATCTTATTTGGACTATCCATTGGGGCCGACTGCTATGAGAAAGCGAGCCTTACTGCTGATCTGCAGGCTGCAATTCCTTTTGCACAGCTTCTGTAAATTCAGAGTCCGGGTTTGCCTCTTCCTTTTTGAATTGGTTGAAAACGGACAAGGCCTGCTCAGATTTCTCTTTCTGCCCAAGCTGCGCATAGACTCGAGCAAGCTGATAGTAAGCCTGAGTCAAATCGCTTTGATATCGCACAGCTGTCTCCAATTCTCGAGCTGCCAAGTGCAGTTGGTCGGAACGAGCCAGCAACTTCCCGAGCTGGTAATGTGGAGGTGCATAATCCGGTTTCAGCTCAATGGCCTTCTTAAATGCCTGTTCCGCCTCCTCAGTTCTATTGCCACGTAGCCGAATTGCTCCCAGATGATAGTAGAAGCGGGCATTGGAGGGTTCTAAAGCGATGGCACGGAGCAAAACTTCCTCCCCTTCTCGATTCTTGCCTTCATTAGCAAGCGTTGCCGAATAGAGAAAAATGGAACGCACGGAACGAGGGTCAAGTTGCAGGGCACGGTCAAGGTTCTGTCGGGCATCTGCATAGCGGTGCAATAGATAGAGAGTCACACCGGCACTGTAATAGGGTTCGGGCCAGTTAGGGTCAATCTGGCTTGCTTGGCGGAGGTGCTCAAGAGATTCCGCGTGCCGCCCCACCCGCTGATCGATTCTGGCCCGCTGCAACAGGTAGCGTGGGTCACGAGGTTCCATATCAATTGCCAATTGCGATTCGCGATCCGCTTCAGCAGGGCGATGCAAGACGAGGTACGCGCTGGCAGCCAGATAGTGATCTTCCGCTCCTGTCGCAGGTTCGAGCAAG
>DATKMG010000119.1:0-10354 GCA_035541995.1 Terriglobia bacterium | reverse complement strand
TGAAAGTCCAAGCCGAATTGGACAATCCGGCGGGAAAGTTACTTCCCGAAATGTACGGAAGCGTTCGTCACGTCGAAGACATGCACCCGGAACCGGTCCTGCCCGTGGGCGCCATCGTCCACGGAGACGAGAACAGCTATGTCTATGTACAGTTGGAGCCAGGGAAGTTTCAAAAGACCAATGTTCAGACAGGGAAACGTTCTGGCGATGTGATCTCCATCGTGAGTGGTGTCAAGCCTGGCGACCGGGTTGTGGTTGACGGCGCCATGTTGCTACAGCAATAAGGAGACGGATTTGATCGCTAAACTCTTGAGATTTCTATTGCGCCAGAGGTTCCTTTCGGTCCTGACTAGCCTGGGAGTGATTGGTTTGGGAATTTGGGCGTTCAATCAATTAAGAATTGAGGCCTATCCGGACATCTCGGATACACAGACCATCGTCATCACTCTTTACCCCGGCCATGCCGCTGAAGAGGTGGAACAACAGGTTACAGTCCCCGTAGAGCGCGCTTTGAACAGCACTCCGAACGTCATTGCACGCCGGTCGAGAACCATTTTTGGTCTGTCGGTCGTCGAATTGACTTTTGCCTATGGGACGGATGATTACTTTGCACGGCAGGTGGTTCTGGAAAAACTGCGTGACGCCACGCTTCCCAATGGTGTCACACCAACTCTTGGCCCGTTGTCCACACCGATTGGGGAGCTATATCGCTACACCATTGAAGCTCCCAACCTGGATGTGATGCAACAAAGGGAACTCGAAGATTGGGTTATCGAGCCTCGTTTTCTGCAGGTTCCGGGGGTCGCCGATGTAACTCCCTTTGGGGGACTCATTAAACAATATCAAATCGAAATCGATCCCCTGGCTCTGGATAAGTATGATCTTACTATCAGTCAAATCGCCCAGGCGGTTGATGCCAACAACCAGAATGCCGGAGGAGCTTTGTTGGATAATCGTCAACAGTCCATGGTCGTTCGCGGGGTTGGCCTGGTCCAGTCAACTTCTGACATCGAAAATATTATGGTGGCTGAATCGAAGGGGGTACCGGTCTTCGTGCGAGACGTTGGGCGTGTGCGGTTGGGGGCCGCTCCGCCCACGGGAATCTTCGGGATCAACGACAATTCCACTGCCGTTGAGGGGATTGTCCTGATGAGGCGGGGGGAGAATCCTTCAGAAGTACTCAAAGGGATTCAGGAGGCGGTAGACGAACTGAACTCGAGCCGTCTGCCTCGCGGCGTGCGCATTGTTCCTATCTATGATCGCAGCGAATTGGTTGCCAATACGCTTCACACAGTATCGCATACCCTCTTGGAAGGACTGCTGATTGTGATCACAGTTCTGTTCTTCTTTCTGGGAAGCGTCAGGGCTGCGCTCTTAACGGCTTTAACGATCCCCCTCTCTCTCCTTTTTGCTTTCATTTGCATGCATTACACGGGAATTCCGGCCAACCTGCTGAGCCTTGGGGCCATTGATTTCGGAATTATCGTGGATGGCACGCTAGTTATGGTGGAGCACATCGTCCGCTCCCTGTCCGAAAGAGAGCATGCTCACCCTCGTGGTAGTATTCTCAGCTCAATCCGAGATGCAGCCCTCGAAGTAGAAAGGCCGATTTTCTTCTCCCTGGTTATCATCATTGCGGCCTACTTGCCGCTATTCACGCTGGAGAGAGTCGAACGACGGCTATTTACCCCCATGGCCTTCACCGTGTGTTATGCTCTGCTGGGCTCGATGCTAATTGCGCTGACACTGATTCCCGTGCTGGCCACATACCTGTTCCGTCATGGCGTGAAGGGATGGGAAAACCCCATAATGGTCTGGCTCTATCGACGTTATGGCGCCATCCTGCAATTCAGCCTGCGACGCGCCCGCCTGGTGACCCTGACGGCCGTAGCAGTGGTGGCGGGCACGATCCTTCTGGCGAGATTGCTGGGTTCGGAATTTCTACCTCAGCTGGATGAGGGAGTGATCTGGGTCAGGGCCAACTTTCCAGCCGGGATTTCTCTGACGAAATCCGCAGAAATGGCGGCTCAGATCCGGTCAGTCGTCAGGGAATCGCCGGAAGTATCGATGGTGAGTTCTCAAACGGGGCGAAATGACTCCGGGACCGATCCTTACGGCCCCAATCGGAACGAATTGTTTGTACCGTTAAATGCCTACAGGACTTGGAAGCATGGCAAGGTCAAGGCAGACCTCGTGGAGGAACTCTCAAAGAAACTGCGATACCGGATTCCTGGGGCATTCTTTAGCTTTACCCAGCCGATCATCGACAATGTGACCGAAGCCGTCACGGGTTCACCGGCCGACCTGGCAGTCATCATCAGCGGGCCTGACCTGCGGGTGTTGCGCCAGTATGCCCAACAGACCCTGGAATTGCTGCAAAGAGTGCCTGGTGCCGCAGACACGGGGATCGAACAGGAGGCTGAACAGGCCCAACTGCAGATTCAGATCGATCGTCAAGCCGTAGCCCGTTACGGAATCAACGTTCGGGATGTGCAGGATGTCATCGAACTGGCCATTGGGGGGCGTGCTGTCAGCACCGTGTTTGAAGGGGAAAGGCGGTTTGACATCACAGTACGATTCATTCCCGAGGCCCGGACAGACCCAACAGCGATCGGCGGCATCCTGATCACGACTCGTGAGGGAGGGCGAGTTCCCCTCGCCCAATTGGCTCAAATTCGGATCCTGAATGGCTCGACCATCATTGCCAGACGGGAGAACCAGAGACAAATTTCCGTCCGGACCAATATCCGGGGTCGTGATCAAGGAAGTTTCGTGGCGGAAGCCCAACGCCTGTTTGAGCAAGCCATTCGACTCCCCTCGGGTTACCGAGTGGAATGGGGCGGCCAATTTGAAAACCTTGAGCGGGCGCGTAGACGCCTGAATTTCATCCTGCCTATTACCATCGGGATTATATTCGCCCTGTTATTCTTCACGTTCGGATCACCGGGTTATGCCGGGCTCGTGTTGATGAACGTCCCCTTTTCTTTGGTGGGTGGGGTGATTGCACTCTATCTGCGCGGGATCAACCTCAGCGTGTCGGCTGCCGTGGGCTTCATTTCGCTGTTTGGAGTTGCCGTTATGAGCGGGGTCCTGGTCGTAGCCGAGATCAACCGTCGTCGTAGTGAGCCCGGATCTCGTCTGGAGGATGCGATCGTGCAAGGGACACTCGCCCAAATGCGCCCCGTCCTCATGATGATCGTTGTCGCGATGCTGGGCATGGTTCCTGCGGCTCGCGCCACCGGCATTGGATCGGATGTCCAACGACCCCTGGCCACGGTTGTGGTGGGAGGGCTATTTTCCACTTTGATGTTGACCCTGACGGCATTGCCCAGCATTTATTATCTTGCGGTAAAGGCAAAAAGTAGGGGGACCCAATGAAGCCGCCTATCAAGTTATTGTTGGTCTTTGTGGACGAGAATGACACCTGGGAAATGATCCCGCTCTACGAAGCAGTCGTGCGGCGGTTGAGGCAGTTGGACGTTGCCGGCGCAACGGTCTCCGCGGGGATCATGGGTTTCGGGAGCCACATGAAGGTCCACCATAAACGATTGTTTGGGATATCCGATGACCGGCCCGTGACCATCAGCGTGGCCGAGAATGAATCAAAAATTCGTGAGGTCCTACCCGAAATTCGATCGATGGTCCAGGAGGGTTTGCTTCTTCTGCTGGATGCAGAAGCGAGCCTTTGAAGCTTACAAGTCCCTTCGCTGAATAAGGAGATCTGTCCCTACGTCCCCTCTTAAAAATGCCATTTTGGGCGGTGGCCGCTGCGTCTGTGACCAATGTCTCTAGTCGCGGGGGTAATTCCTGAGATTGAATAGCCATAGACCTGAAAATCGGCCCCGCAGAGCTCGGCCCTCTAGCCCAAGTTGACAACGAGACGGGAAAGGACTATTTAGGATCTATCATAAGAGTATGAATGCAACATGAGATAAGGCCATGAAACCAAGATTGAGTCATTACGACATCGCCGTGAAGAATCCTTGCCGATCGACGATACGCGCAATCTCCTTTCTCCTCTGCATGTGTGTTGGCATCACCCAGGCTTTCGGAGCTCTTTCCAGGCTCTCCATCAGCAGCAATCACCGCTACTTGCAGGATGCCTCGGGTACGCCCTTCTTCCTAGTTGGGGATTGCCCGCAAAACCTGCCTATCAAGATGGCCATTTCTGAGATGGATGCCTTTCTTCTGGACTGCAAGAACAAGGGCTTCAACCTGCTCTGGGTCTGCATTGATGGCCAAAGAGCTCTCGAACTGCAGGATTCCATTAAGCCTAAGGACAGAAACGGTAACCTCATGATGAAAAGCGGTTGGGACATCTCCTCCTTGAACGATGCCTATTTTGTGACGATAGACACTATGTTGAACAAGATGGAAGCACATGAAATTTATGCCATGCTTACTCCTTTAAGCGAGTGCCATTGGACCCAAGCCAATATAAATAGTAACGATGCCGGCAAATGGCACGACTATGGCACGTTCCTTGGGAATCGTTACAAGAACATGCCCCATATCATCTGGCAGTTCGGTAATGACAACATTAATAAGACTGCCCAACATGCGATCGTGCGGGGGATCAAGGAGGCAGGTGACACTCATCTGATGACGGTCAACTGGCGCCCTGGTTACCACGAACTAGGTTCAGCATGGGTCAGGAAACATCACTACGGAGAGGACTGGATCGATCTTGACGCCTGGTACGAGAACGCAATCACCACCGAGTCGGGCGCGGCCTGTTACTGGCAAAAGATTGAATACGAGCGGGCCCATCCCATGCCGTCGTTCCAGACCGAAGGGCCGTATCAACAGCCTGACCCAAAGAATGCTTCGGACCTGGACATTCGCATGCAGAATTACTATGTTGCTCTGGGCGGCGGTTGCGGTGGACACGTTTACGGATCAGGCTGGATGGCCGACGCCTGGGACTACGATACTTACATAAACAACGGCGGCCGTTTGCAGACCATTCATTTCAAAAATCTTTTTGTGAGCCGCGATTGGACCTCGCTGGTGCCGGATTACGAACATAGCTTCATCACGGAGGGCTATGGAACGTTATCAATGAACACACTCGACTATGTGGGGGCGGCCATCAACAGCGGCACTTTGGGAATGGCCTATTGTCCACAGGCGGTGACGATTACCGCGAATATGTCAAAATTCTCCGGGAAGGTTACGGCGAGATGGTATGACCCTACGAACGGGAGTTACAAGAGTATCGATGGTTCTCCATTTTCGAATAAGGGATTGCATCAATTCACGACCCCGGGAATAAACAATGCCAAAAGTGGTGATTGGGTGTTGGTGCTGGAAAGCAATGAGTGATGTTGAATCCTGGCCGCTGTCTAGTTCTATCTGGCGAGCAGGCGGGAATGCAGGTGGAGACCCTGGAGAGTGATAGCAGGCATTGATACGCGAATCGAAAGCATCCTTTTACAAAGACAGCCTGAAAGGCTGTAGAAAATTAGCAAAGAGCGCAGCGGGCGATAAACCTGCATCAATGTCTTGCCAAGCCTCCATAGGGCGCTTTGCGGGCATTGTTCTTCAACTAATTATTACCGCTCAATTCGGGGCAGGAATGTCTTGTTTAAGTCCACGGATGGGTCAGTCCCTTTTCTGAACCACGATGGCCGAGTGGGGCCGAGTCGTGCTCTATCCGAACCGTGCCAACGCTTACAGCCCAACTGAAAGAGCTCGCAAAAGGAGCTCGCTTATTTTCTGGCTATTTGGGCCGGATGGGTGAATTCAGGATTGAGCAGTACTTGCATCCGCGTGTTCTTGAAATAGACAGCGTTGAACAATCTGGCCGGGAGCAAGCCGTCTTCAGGGCGCGCGTCATCGCCGGTCCTGCTCCTGGACCAATCGGCTGGAGATCTCGCTGTTTTGCTCGATAGTCATCTCGTGCCTCTTAAAATCAAGAAGATCAAAGAAAGCAAGCGTCTGCGTTTTGAATTTAATGTCTTGAACCTCTTCAACCAGAAAACAATTCGACATCTAGATGTTCTGGTGAACCGGCAACGGGATCCGTCCGCGGAAACGGATTTGAGCAATGTGAATTTACTGAATGGTTTCAACTGGCAGAGACTCTTTTCGCAAAGCACGTATGCTCAAGATCCCAGCTTAAGCGCAGACCCTACCTCCTTTGATCCCCATAAAAACTATTCGGTGAATCCGACTTATGGGCTGTCTGATTTGTGGAATTCAGGTTTAGCGGCTCGATTTGGGATCAAGTTCATGTTCTAAGTGCTATGTAGGAATGTTTCACCATCCTGCTAGAGCTTGAAAGCATGAAATTCCTTTGTAATTCCGATAGTGACCCCTGAGGTCGGGGAGTTCTTGGCCAAACCAGCTAGACCACCGATATCCCAGCGAAACCCGAGTGCATGAATCTGCAGACCAATTCTCACTTGCGAACGACTTTCGGTACCCAATGGAGGCGAGTCCCGAGTACTCCATCTCCCGAAAACCTCACTGGCCAGATTAACCTTTGACGTCAACGGATAAATACCTGCCAAACCGTAAATCAGGACATCATTCTGCGAGCCCGCATTGATCGGATTGGACAAGATCCCAAGCCCCAGGTTACCAAAGACATTCAGTTTCCCCACGTGCCTGCCAAGTGTGAATGTTCCATAGAACTGGGTACTGTTCATGCCCAGACCTTTGGCGGAAGACGCATTGGGGAGCTGAACTGAGGGTCTGAAGCCAAGGGAGAAAAGATGGCCCTTTTCGGGAATGATCAAGATTTTGGTCGAGAAGACCAGGTCCCCAAAATCATGCGTGCTGGTCCCGTTGGCGTTGAGTTCCGGCTCGATGGGGGCTGGTTCCTTCGAATTGATTGAGAGAAAATCTTGAACGGTTCCCTGGAGTTGAAACTCCACGATCTTTCCCAGTCCTATGTTGACTCCGATCACTCCGATACTCGTGAGGTCTCCCGTCAAGCCGGATTGCGGAAAATGGGCGTCTTGCTGAAAATCAAAGCCAAATTCTAGCAGAAGGTTTCCAGGAGTGATGATGGCGGGGTCCTGGGTCTGAAGGGGGCGTTGTTGTGCGGATAAATTCAAATCCAAAGAGATGGCCAGTAGAAACAAAAGAAGTATACATTGATACTCGAGGCGAAAGCGCCCATTAATGAGAATCCCCTTTAGTAAAGGGGGTCGGCAGCCTTGGCTGCCGGGGGGTTGTCCCTTTGTCGAGGGAACCGTCCAGTCCGGAACGGAGACATCCCCCTCACCCCCTTCAAAGGGGGAATCGAATTCGTTTTCATTGATTCTGGTGACATGGTAAAGGTCATGATGCACTTTCATGGAAATGCGGTGTTGACGGAGGGGCGCACGCGTGACTGCTGTCATCGGTCGCGACCGTGGCCCCGACGGAGCGAGGCCCTCCAGCTTTTCCCTAATTTTTTCCGCGCAGTTCGGAGCAGGAGTATCAGTTCGATGTGCTTGCAAGCGAATCCTCCAATTCATACTTAAGTACAGCCAGCGCAGCAATGGCGGCAGTTTCGGTTCTAAGAATATGGGTGCCCAGGGAAACTGGTTGGAATTGATTGTCCAGGAACTGAGATTCCTCATCAGCAGTCCATCCTCCCTCAGGACCGATCGAGAAGGCCACAGAATTCCATTGTTTCATCCGCATAAGGCTTTTCAAATTCCGTTGTCCTTGGTTCTCCGAGAAAAGGATCTTCAAGTCGGCATTGGCCTGCTCGGAGGCGGACCGGCAATTTACAGGCGGATGAAGGAGCGGTAGAGTCTCTCTACGGGACTGTTTGGCTGCTCCTATGATTATCTTCTTCCAACGATCCATTTTTGCTTCGATGCGCTCCAATGGAATTCTTGCGACCGAGCGTCGAGTTTCTACAAGGTAAATCTCCGTGATCCCCAGTTCGGTGGTCTTCTGCAGGATCCATTCCAGCTTGTCAGGTCTGCAGAGGGACTGTAGAAGAATCAGCGAGGTTGAGGATGGGGACTCTTCAACAATCAAGGTGACTTTACTCAAATCCACCGACGCTGGCCCAATCTCGGCAACCTCCCCTGTCCATACCCGTCCTGACCCGTCGATCAATTCGACACGATCTCCGCTTCGTGCCCTAAGCACATGGATTAGGTGATGCGCTTCACTTCCGGAAAGAACCGCGGATTCACCGCACGGTGGGGTTTGCAGGTACAATCTCCGATTGGACATGTCCACCATTCTGCAGTCTGCAGATTCTCCGTTCAAAGAGAATAGGGTTCCCACGATGAGCTGGGAAGGGAATCAGGGGCAGGCGCACCCACCGGCGAACCCATTAACGAAAACCGATGCCGGACTCGGGCACCCCGTTCCCAGGCTCAGGCCCACACGCTTGATGAGAGTTCTTCTTTCCTTTGGGTCCTATTGATAACGGCCACAGTATAATAATCTAGAGCGATCTGATTTTCTCAGCAAATACTGATACATGTTCGACAAGCTTTCTCTCCATTTCCCTTCCAAGATCTGGAAGCACGGGTCAATACAGTGGGTTTTAGGCGAGTCCACACTGGGGACATCTCATCTGGCAAGTCGTTGGATCTTCTTGCGTATATTGGGTGTGATCTACTTGGTCGCCTTTTTGTCTCTCGAAGATCAACTAAACGGGCTCATTGGATCAAGGGGGATCCTACCTGCCCATGAATTTCTGGCCGCGGTGAGCCGGGTCTTCGGACCTGAGCGCTTTCGGTTGTTCCCAACCATATTCTGGTGGAATTCGTCGGATACCTTCCTTCAGATTGCCTGCTATGGTGGGATCGCCCTTTCATTGGCACTTATTGTGGGCATTGCCCCTCTCTTCTGTTTGATTTTTCTGTGGATCTTGTACCTGTCCTTTACCGTTGTGGGTCAGGCTTTCTTTAGCTTTCAATGGGATGTTCTGTTGTTGGAAGTAGGTTTCCTGACGATCTTTTTTGCCCCTTTGAACCCATATCCCAGATTTTCTCGCGAAACGGCTATTTCGCCTTTGATGCTGCTGTTGCTGTGGTGGGTACTGTTCCGCCTGATTCTTGAATCGGGGATCGTCAAGTTGACGAGCGGTGACAATACCTGGCGCGACTTAAGTGCGCTCCGCTATCACTATGAGACCCAACCCCTTCCCACTTGGATTGGCTGGTACATGCATCAGCTGCCATTCAGTTTTCAGAAAATCTCGACGTTCTTTACACTAGCCTGTGAATTGCTTGCGCCTCTGTTGCTATTTGGTCCACGACGGTTCAAGTTGACTGGCTGCTCAGCAATCGTTCTCTTGCAGCTACTCATTATGTTGACAGGGAATTACACGTTCTTTAACCTGCTCACCATTGCGTTGTGCCTGTTGATTCCCGATCACCGCTTCTGGAAATCCATGCTGCCACGACGTTGGCTGGTCTCAGAGAGTTCAGCAGTTTCTTCTCGTTCCATGTTACCAATTCCTTACGGGATGTTACTGGTGGTCGTCTCCTTTTTGGTATTGATCATAAGCAGCGTAACCTTGGCGCAGACGATTTTCCCGAACCTTCCAATACCGGGCCAGATCAATCGTTTGATCTCGTGGGTTGAACCATTCCGCTCAATTAACAGCTATGGACTGTTTCGGGTGATGACTACCAGGCGTATGGAGTTGCTTATCGATGGAAGCAATGACGGCCAGAATTGGCAAACTTACGAATTTGGCTGGAAGCCTGGTAACCTATCACAAAGGCCGGAGTTCGTAGAACCTTTTCAGCCGCGCCTCGATTGGCAAATGTGGTTTGCCGCACTAGGAGGCTATGAGCAGGATTGGTTCACACGCTTTCTGTTGCAGTTGATGCGAGGATCCCCGCCGGTATTGGCTCTGTTGGCAAGAAATCCTTTCCCGGATCGTCCCCCGCAATATCTCAGAGTTTTACAGTACGAGTACCACTTCACGAATTTCAAGACGAGGGCCAAAACTGGCCAGTGGTGGTGGCGTGAACCCAAGAGGGTCATTTACCCGCCGATGGCCTTGGCAAAGGGGGAGAATGTTGCTGACGCTCCCTAATGTGAACCCCAAAAAATCGAATCGCGATATGCAGTCGGTGGATGGTTCTCACGGAACCCCTGATCATGAGGTCGAACTTCAAATCCAAGAAGGGAGCATTCTTGCCGAGTCTTGCCACTGAAACTATCTAGGACAAGCAGTCATTATGTCTACTGAGAGCTATGACGCCATTGTGATTGGGTCCGGCCCCAACGGGCTGGCCGCTGCTATTACCCTGGCAGAAGCCGGTTGTTCGGTTCTTGTGTGCGAAGCCGAAGGAACGATTGGAGGGGGGACACGGTCGGCCGAACTCACTTTGCCTGGGTTTGTCCATGATATCTGTTCGGCGGTACATCCGCTGGCGAT
>DATKMG010000118.1:0-7257 GCA_035541995.1 Terriglobia bacterium | reverse complement strand
GGGGCCGAGGTCGCGACAGGTGACAGCGGTCACCCGCGCTCCCTCCACCAAAACCGCATTTTCATGGGAGGCGACACACATGATTGACTCATTCAAAGCTTCTTTCCTGGTCTTGGGTTTGTTTTTGGTGACGAATCCACCTGATTGAAAGCCTGTTTGGCATCGCCAAGCCTCCTAGCTTGAGGCCAACGATTGCCCGCTGACTCCAATGACAAGAAAGGAAATGAGCCATGCGAACAATACGCGTTGCCGCGGTCCAAATGGAGAGTCTTCCAGGTGACAAGGCCGCGAATTTTGCCGTATTAGGTGAGTACATCAAAAAGGCTGCAAAGCAGAGTGTGGAGCTACTCATCTTCCCGGAGTGTTGTATTACGGGATATTGGTTCATCCGTAACCTGACCCCGGCGCAGCTCAACGAGCTGGCAGAGCCGATCTTCGAGGGGCCTAGTACGAAAAGGTTGATCAATCTGGCAATTGAGTATCAGATGACTATCGGCGCTGGATTTGTGGAGGCCACTGGCAATAGGAGTTTCCATAATAGCTATGTGGTCGCCACGCCGGATGGGTCTGCTCACCGGCACCGCAAGATCCACGCCTTCGAGCATCCTCTGGTCCTGGGAGGGTCAGAGTATACTGTTTTTGACCTTCCGCAAGGTTTCCGAGCTGGTGTCCTCATCTGCTTCGATAACAACATTATTGAGAACGTTCGTCTAACTGCACTAAAGGGGACCGAGATCCTGATTGCCCCTCACCAGACTGGAGGATGCCGTGCGAGGAACCCGCACCTGATGGGTTTAGTCGACCGGAAACTCTGGGAGAATCGCCACAATGACCCACAGAGCATCGAACGCGAATTTCGAGGCGACAAAGGCCGAGGCTGGCTGATGCGTTGGCTGCCCAGCCGCGCCCACGACAATGGTGTATTCTTGATCTTTAGTAACGGTGTGGGAGTGGACGATGACGAGATTCGAACCGGCAATGCTATGATCCTTGATCCTTATGGCCGGGTCCTGGCGGAGACCTGGAAGGCCGGCAATGACATGGTTATTGCCGACCTGGACGCCTCTTTGCTCGAGGACAGCACGGGCCGAATGTGGATCAAAGCGCGACGTCCCGCCCTCTATGGAGACCTCACCATCCCAACAGGGTTGGAACGTGATGTCCATCAATTGAAATTCGAGGAGTGAAAAGGTGCAATTCAGAGTACGGAGGACTGAGGTCAATACTCCAGGCTCCGTTGCCACGGGAACGCGGCGCCTCCAGAGCTCTGGAGACGGGACGCCCTCGTCGCGCTCCCAGAAAAACACTGCAGGGGTACGGGGTCTCCAGTCGCACTTTGAATCGCAATGGGAGCAAACGCAGGGGTTGACCTCCAGCTGGATTCGGGGGTAGTGTATCCATGCTGGATTTACATTTCACTCCTTGACTTTTCCAGTTTTTGAGTGGAGGGATGAAGGGGCTTGGGAATCTGTGGTGGGTGTGTCGAGTTCTTTCCTCCTCCAGCTTGGTCTGACTGGGTGGCCCTGGGATCCAAATTTAACTTTAAACCGGAGGTGTTTATGGCAGACGAGATTTGTCGGGTGGAATATTTCTATGTGATAGTCCCTGATAAGCCTGGTAAGGCGGCGCAAATCCTGGAAGGGCTGCGTGACGCCGGAGTGAATCTGTTGGCTTTTAGCGGGTTCCCAAAGGGGAAGAAGGGGCAATTGGATTTGGTTGCCTCGGATACCGCCGCCCTGATGGAGGCAGCCAAGAAATTGAAGCTGGACTTAAGCAAAAAGAAAACCGGCTTCCATATCCAGGCAGACGATCGTCCTGGAGCTGTGGCCGAAATTATGGGCAAGTTGGCAGCCGCCAAGATTAACGTTGTGGCGATGCAGGCAATCAGCGCTGGTGCCGGCCGTTTCGGCGGCCTGTTGTGGGTAAAAACCGGTGATCTGAAGAAAGCTGCCAAGGCATTGGGAGTGGCGTAAAACCGAGCCGTCCGACCGATTTCGAAAAGCAGCGAGCTTGATCGATGGAAACCTACGGCGGCCGATGGCCGCCGTTGTCTACAACTTGTACTTAAAGCGTCGCAGCAATTCCTTGCGATGCTTGATTTCCTCCTCTCCCTCGACCCCTTTGGGTGATGACCCGTCCACGACCCCAATGATTCCTCGCCCCTGCGCCGTTTCCGCCACGATCACTTCCACAGGATTGGCAGTGGCGCAAAAAACGGTGCACACCTCCTGGCAGTTCTTCACCGCATTCAACACGTTGATGGGGAAAGCGTTGCGCAAGACAATGAAAAAAGTATGTCCGGCTCCAATCTCTTGAATGTTGTTCACTGCCACTTCAATAAGTTCGGTGTCAGTACCTTCCCTTCGCACCAGGCAAGGTCCAGAAGCTTCATTGAAGGCCAGGCCGAATTGAATGCCAGGCACGGCCCCCACTAACACCTCATAGAGGTCCTCGACCGTCTTGATGAAGTGGGTTTGACCTAGAATCACGTTACATCCCTCAGGGAATTTCAGTCGAATCGTCTTTAGTTCCATGTGTCACTCCTAAGTTGAAAGATTCCACCATCGATTCTCATCAATAGGCAGGTTTCGTCGCTTCATGGAAGAAGTCGAGATTCCATGGAGAAAATCCCCCTCATCATCAGAGAATGATACTCTAGTAAGGCGTCAGATGCAGACTCAATTGGAGACAATTCCCAAGGGATTCGAAAATCAAATATTCGAAATTGCTCAGGAAGCTTGGCGTCCAACCGCGATTAATTATCAAGAAAGACGAGGCGAAATGATTCAATAGTAGGTGGCGGCTCCGCTAGGAGCCAGATGTTTATAGAAAAGAGACCCCAGTAATATCCCACCGCCTCAGCCGGGCGGGATATGAAGCTATTTTCCATTCCGCCCTGCAATCTCGACATTGCGCCCGGCTGAGGCGGTGGAGATGCAAAAGGACGGAATTCTCTACAGACATTAGGCTCCTACCGGAGCCCAGTTCTCCCAACTACGGCGAGTATCAAATACACGCGGAACGAGTGTTGAAACGTGAAGAAATGGAAGAGGTGATTTGGACATGACAACCCCCAAAACCCGGTTTGTAACAAAGGTTGGAGTGTCTTTAGGTATTTTCCTCATAGTCACCCTGATAGTGCTCCGGCCTCATTTATCATCCTTGCCAGCTGAGAAGAGAACAGTTCCAAACGATTCTTTGTATCCGAGTCAATTGAGCTTCTACCACCCAGGCGGACATGTTGCTGCTACTACTCGCTCATACCAAGCTGCCTGGAAGGACCTCGACATCCGTCCAGGAATTACTCTGGATATTGAGCGAGCCTGGAGCATCACTACAGGCAGTCGGAGAGTCGTTGTGGCTCTCTTGGACGATGGGTTCTTTTACCAACATGAGGACCTTGCTGCGAACATCTGGAAAAACCCCGGAGAGTCGGGATTCGATGCAAACGGGTATCCAAAGGAGACGAATGGGATCGACGATGATCATAACGGTTACATCGATGACGTCATGGGATGGGATTTCGTTTTCAACGATCCAGACCCGGACCCGTACATTTTCGATGGGACGGATCGATCCCGAATCCAGCCTTACCGGCACTCAGTGTCCGCCATGGGCATAATCGGGGCGCAAGGAAACAACGGGATCGGAGTCGCCGGAATCAACTGGCAGGTTTCTATGATGCTACTCAAGATTGGGGCGCAAGGTGTCAAGATGTCAGAGATAGACGATCAACGGATTGAACGAGCCGTCAGAGCCATTCGATATGCCGCGGATAACGGTGCCAGGGTCATTAACTGGAGTGGATTTGTCAACGATGACCGGCCTGACAAATTGGCAACCTTGAAAGACGCGATTCGATATGCTGCCAGCAAAAATGTCCTGCTCGTCGCAGGTGCTGGAAACGATGGCCGGGATATTGATCGCGCTGAGAACTGTTTATACCCTCAGTGTATAGAATCTGAAAACATTGTCAATGTAGCCGAAGTTGATTTCAAAGGAGAGCTCTATGAGTACAAATTTGATGGACAGACTCGTGGATCCAACTGGGGGATCAGGCGAGTTCAGATTGCAGCTATCGGAGACAATTTCACGACATCACTCAAAGACAATCGGAGTGTCTACGAAGTGAGCGGTGGAACTTCCAGTGCCGCTCCTGTGGTCAGTGGTGTGGCTGGACTCGTGCTGTCTGCTCGACCGACATTGACAGCTGTCCAACTCAGAGAAGTCCTCATGAAGAGTGTAACCCCACTGGACTCTTTGAAGGGGAGGATTACCTCCGGTGGTGTCGTCAATGCCTATCGAGCGGTGAATCTGGCTATTACCCAATACTGAGCGTAAGCAAGGCGTTATTTTGTTTTGAATGGTGAGTCTCGATTTCAAAAGCCCCATGGCCCTTGAAGCTCGCCACTGCGGATGAAAAATGGCATCCAGCCCACAAAGTGGGCGAAGGAGAGTAGCCCAGGGCAAAGCGAGCGATTTTTGGCGAGCGACGCCCTGGGTCATCGTGTATCACCGACTCTTACTCCTCGATCAGGCGCGGGCAGACTCCCCGCGCCTGATCGAGGAGTTGAGCTATATTTCGGAATCTTAGTCCCAGGGCGTCGCGGCCGGCAGTCGCCTTCGGCTCCTGCTATTCGTCCGCTGTACCCTGGGCTACTCTTCCATGGCCTTTCAGGCCATTTTCATGAACGCCATGAATTTCTTCGACCTGATTAGCTTCCGGCATTCCGTTCGGGCCTTTAAGAAGGATCCCGTTGAGTCAGAAAAACTTCACAAGATCCTGGAAGCGAGCAACTCTGCCCCGTCGGCCGGGAACTTGCAAGCCTATGAAGTCTATCTTGTCACCGATCCGTTTCATAAGTCAGCCCTAGCCCGGGCCGCTCTTGAGCAGGAATTCATTGCTACCGCCCCATTGGTCTTGATTTTCTGCCAGCATGCGGCTCGTTCCTCCCGGAGGTACAAGGAAAGAGGTGAATTTCTCTATTCCTTGCAGGATGCGACTATCGCCTGTACCTTCGCCATGCTGGCCGTCACGGACCTTGGCCTCGGAACGGTGTGGGTGGGAGCTTTCAACGATCAGGAGATCAGCCAAGTCCTTCAGCTACCAGAGGGTCTTCGGCCTGTGGCCATGTTGCCCATTGGCTATCCGGCAGAAAGCCCGGGACTCACGACCCGGCGCGGGCTGACCGACTTAGTCCATTGCGTTGAGCCCCAGGATGTCAGGAAAGAGTAGCTCCGGGGTCTGCTTTTCGTTTCCTGTTCCAGTAAAGGTACGCCGGTAGCCCTGTCAGCACGACCAGGAGCCCCCAGGATGAGTTTTTGAAGTCGTTGACTATGACGTTTAACACAATTAGAAAACTTACCAGAATGAACAGAATCGGCATCCAGGGATAGCCCCAAACCTTATAGGGGCGCGGGAGTTCTGGATGTTTGCGGCGCAGGACAATGGCTCCGGCTGCCCCCAGTGCGTAAAAGATCCAGGCCACGAAAATCACATAGTTGAACAGGCGTTCGAAACTCCCCATGAAAGTCAAAATAGCAGCCCAGACACTGCCCAATACAATCGAAACCCATGGCACTCGAAACCGGGGATGAACCAAGGCTGCTGACTGAAAGAACAAGCCCTCGTGGGCCATGGCATAAAGCACGCGGGGTCCCCCTAGAATATTGCTGTTCATTGCCCCAACTATGGATATCAGGATGGCGACGGCCACGACCGTTCCCCCCCAGGGGCCAAGAGCGATCTGCATAGCATCGCTGGCCACTCGCGAAGAGGACTGCAAAGCATTGAAAGGAAGAATTGCCAGATAGCCTAAGTTGACGGTGAGGTAGAGAGCCATTGAGACAAGAGTTCCAAGGAAAAGTCCCCCTGTCAGATTTCTGGTTGGATTCTTAACTTCTCCGGCCGCGAATGTCAGAAGATGCCAACCATGATAAGTCCAAAGAACTCCGATCATGGCGATGCCATATCCCACCCAGGGCAAGGGTTGGTTCGATGGGGTTGCCCCAAGTACCCCGTGAAGGGTCGCATGGGTAGAAGAAAATAGGACTCCCGCGATCCCAATGAGCGACCCGATTTTGATGACCGTGAGAAGATTCTGGACCCAGACCCCCGGCTGCACTCCGAGGCAATTGACCAGCGTGAGCAACCCGATGGAAATGACGGCAATTCCCCGACAAACACCAGAAGACAACGGCACGAGATAACCCAGGTAGATCGCGAAGGCCGAGCCCAGCGTAGCAATGGAGCCTGAGTTAATGACAAAGAACACACACCACCCGTAAAGGAAGGCCAGCGGGGCTCCATAGGCTTCCTGAAGAAATACATAGATCCCTCCGGCTTCCGGATAAGCTGCTCCCAGCTCGGCAAAAGTCATCGCCCCCGACAAGCTCAGGAGGCCGCCCATGATCCAAACAAACAGAATTCCACTAACGCTTTGCGTCTCCCTGGCTACACTGCTGGGGGTTAGAAAGATGCCTGACCCAATGATGGCCCCGATCACCAGCAAGGTGCAGTCCAGCAACCCCATTGCCCTCTTCAATTCCACAGGAGCGGCGCGTTGGACCTCGGCTGAAGGGTCCGAAGAATTCCTATCCATAGTTGTCTGTTTCCGGTTTATTTGTTGAGGATCAATTTTGAATATTGCGTCGTACTATCCTTCCCGGCTTTGTCCCCATGTGATTCCCTCTTTCTATCACCGCCACGCCGTTGACAAAGACGTATTCAATCCCTTCGGCGTATTGGTTCGGCTTTTGGAATGTTGCTCTATCGGTGATTCGCGCAGGGTCGAAAACCGTGATGTCGCCTTTCATTCCCGCCCTGAGAAGCCCTCGGTCTGAAATCCCGAGTTTGGCTGCATTGAGGGAGGTCATTTTCCGGATAGCCTCCTCGATTGTCAGCACGTGCTCCTCCCTGACATATTTTCCGAGGATTCGCGGAAACGTGCCATACCAGCGTGGGTGAGGTTTTCCCTGCCCCAGGACTCCATCCAACCGTACTGCCGAGCCATCCGATCCAAAAGAGACCCAGGGACGCTGCATTGCATATCGGACGTCGTCCTCACTCATCAAGAAATAAATGGCCGGTACAGAACCTTCCTCATCTTTCAACAGGTCAAACACAACTTCGGCGGGCTTCTTTCCGGTGGCACTGGCGACCGCCGCAACAGTCATTCCTTCGTAACGCTTGTTTTTTGCGGTATTGATTGAAGCAATTTGACAACGACCCCAGTCGCCGATGGCAAGATAGTGGTC
>DATKMG010000117.1:0-3301 GCA_035541995.1 Terriglobia bacterium | reverse complement strand
AGTTTCTTGTTAATGTTCTCATCGGTCTCATGAAAGTGCTGGCGGCGTTCTGCGTGCCCCAACTCTACCAGATCCGCGCCAAGGTCCCGCAGCATGGGAGCAGAGATTTCACCTGTATAAGGGCCCCATTCTTCCCAATGCACGTTTTGGGCGCCCACCCAGAACCGGCCCTGGCTATGCATCTTGACGGCCTCGATAGCCGTGAAAGGGGGGATAACAAAGAGCTGGACCTTTTCCCTTCCCGGCAGAGTCGCCAACAGCGCTGCCAGCTGGCGAGAATATTCGATCGCCTCCGCCAGACTCTTGTTCATTTTCCAGTTCGTTCCCAGCAGGATTCTTCCGCCCACCATTAGGGTCACTCCGCCTTCTTGGGGCTCATCCGATCCAGCTTCTCCAGTTCCCGCATCCGGGCCACCTTTGGAGCAGAACCGCCGCCTTGAAATTGAGAATCCATCCAGGCTGAGACGATCGTTTTGGCAAGTTCAGGACCAATTACGCGCGCACCCATCGTCAGGACCTGTGCATCGTTGCTTTTGGACAGTCGTTCCGCAGAATATACATCGTGACACACTCCTGCAAAAACGCCTTCGACTTTATTGGCGATCATAGCCATTCCCAATCCAGTCCCACAGATGAGAATACCGCGGTCAAATTCCTTCTTGGCCACGCGCTTCGCCAGATTGTATCCAACGTCAGGATAATCCGCTTTACGGTTTCCTATAAGGTTCAAATCCTCGACGTCTAAATGTAAATCCTTAATGTGAGCCAGGATGATCTTCTTCAACTCGATCCCGGCATCATCACAATCAATTGCCACTTTCATACTGTTGGTGCTCCTCCATGTCTGGAAAGTTAAGCCGTTTCTTCACGGTCAAAAATCTCCACTAATTTTACACCGGGTAGGTCTGACCCGAGCCCTGCCAGATCATCAGATACCGGCTTGGCAAACCGCCGCCTATAACACATGGGGGTCGTTTGAACGACCTTTCGAAAAACCATTCCGAAGTAGCTTTGATCGCAGAATCCAATTTCCTGGCTGATCTCCGAAATTGACTTTCCTGTGGTCGCAAGGAGGACTTGGGCCTTGGCAATCCGGAAATGGTTCAAGTAAGAAAGAAAAGACTCGCCGGTCACTTCTTTGAAAAACCGCATAAAGTAAGAAGCACTCATCGCGCAAATCTTGGCAGCGTCTTCCACCGTAACCGGGTCTGCGTAGTGTTGATCGATCCAATCGAATAGCGGACGAAGACGTTTGATGGATTGTTGCTTATCGCGGAAAGTGCTTCGAGTTCCAAGGTAGTCCGCATAGTGATTAACGAGCAAAATGAGAGCCATTTTCAAGTAAGTCCGGACGGCAAGACGCGCGCGACTGGAGGTAGCCGGAAGTTCGGCGACCATATCCTTGATGAGTTCGAAAATCTTGGCCGGAACTGTGGTTTCGGCTGGAATCACGTGAGGGGAATCGGCATTTTGCGAGTAGAAGGGCATCAAGTATTCGACGTCGTCACCGTTGGCGGTCGCAGTTCTAATCAATTCGGGCTTAAAAATGAGGACCACTACTCTGTCCTTCACCCCGTCAGTTCTAGCCAGTTGGCGGTGATAAAGGGTACTCCCGATCATCACCAGGTCGCCTCCACGCACTGTAAATGAGCGATCTTGAATCTGGAAAGATGCCTCTCCGGAATAGACATACACTAATTCAAAATAGTCATGGCGGTTCATACGGACACCGTGGTGGTGGCCAGATTCGAAGAAGCGGATATCGACGGGAAAGGATGGGTCAAAAGGCCAGACGTGAACCCCTTGAGCATTGATCTGAGGTTCGATGACGGGGAAGTCCAATTCCCAGTTGAATTCAGGTTCTGTGGGCATGAGCGCTCTTATTGCTGATCCAGAGATGAGGAAGCCTCTGATGTCAGAGGACCAAATCCCCAAAATCCTTACCGAAATGAAGGTAGACAGTCAAGTTGAAGTTTATTGAAGGGGTGCAATCAAAAGTGACGGATAGCGTGGGTCTGTGAAACCGGTGAAAAGCCTACGGCTCGCGGCGACCGACGTCGCCTACGCGCTCACCGTGGCTTCTCGTCGCTCAACTCTCTGCCTGCTTTGTATCAGCATTCCATTTCATCCGGTGTCCCGTGCGCAACGATTCAATGGCCATAGCAAGAGCGACATTGGTGGCGTTCCCCATCTCAATTGTTGCATTGGTCTCCTTGCGCGAGCGGAGACACTCGAGGAAATTTCGTATGTGAGCCAGACCGGCGGATTCGAAACTTCCTGGCATACGGCGCTGCTGGTCGGGTTTGAGGTCGACTTCATCACTTTGCGGATACAAAGCATACGACTCGCGACCCAGATCGAGGCGGGCCTTGGAACCGTGGAACTGCATCAACTGATCGTTGTGCGAGTTGTAGTGCATCGCCTGATAGGAAATCGTGAAAACCAGCGTGTAATTCTCCGGGTATTCCACCGTCATGCTGGCCGTCTCAGGGATTTCAGCTCCCGGCAAGTTCACCTTGCCCGCTGAGCAAGTAACTGCTAAGGGAAACACCGAATTCATCATGTACTGAACTGAATCGACGATATGCGCTGCTTGGCCAATTAGGATTCCTCCTGCGTAATCCCAGAAATGCAGCCAGTGATAAAAGCGGATCAACTCCAACTCTCTCTTGGGTGCAGGCCCAAGGAAGAGTTCCCAATTCAGTCTCCCCTCCAACGGCTTAGTACCGAGGGATTCCCAGCGATTCAACCACCAGCAGTTGACCAGGCGCACCTTTCCCAGGATTCCTGAATCGAAGATTGGCTTCACTTCTCGATACAAGTCGTAGCTCCGGCGTTGTGTCCCGACCATGGCCAACCGTTTGGTCTGCCGAACCGCATCAACCATCTGAAATCCCTCCTGGACCGAATGGGCCAGTGGTTTCTCCACATAGACGTCTTTTCCTGCCTTTATGGCATCAATTGTCGTCTTCGCATGCCAGTGTTCCGGAGTAGCGATGACGACTGCGTCAATCGACTGGTCGTCCAGAATTCGCCGATAATCCTCGCAGGCCTGGGCGCCGGGAGAGGCAGCTTCCAGACACTTCTGGCGCCGCGGTTCGTAGACATCGCAAACCGCCGCCATGTCCGCCCCCAGTTGCTTGAACTTGCTCGTCAGATAGTACCCTCTGCCACCAACGCCGATCGTTGCGCAGCGGATCCGGTCATTCGCGCCCAGGACTCGCACAGCACTGACAGCACTAACTCCCAAGAACACCCGTCGGCTGAAAGGAAGCGAAAAAGGCTTGCCAGCAAATTGATT
>DATKMG010000116.1:0-8140 GCA_035541995.1 Terriglobia bacterium | reverse complement strand
TAGTGGTTCATGAGAAGATGGCAACGGGTGCAATAATCGTCGATCAGGTCACCGAGTTGGGTCTCCTGTTCCACCATCTCTGATTCTCCTTGGAAAGAATCAACCGCTGAATATCGATCAACTGGGTTCCCAAGTAAGCGTGAAAAAACAGACAATCCCCCTTGGCGTCAACTTAAGCCATGTAATGATACCCAGAGAGGAACAACTTGAATAGCCGCAGTTGCGGCGATGGGACATAGGTCCCGGAACGAAACCCGCGGTTGAGGCTAGAGGCATTCCAACCCTTACAGCGTTCACCTTGGCTCAATTTGAAGCCAGACAGGTGAAGTGGTCCCCCCGCCTGCCTGGCTTGAGCCCAAAAGCCGGCTCTGCCGTTACTTCCCCGCCGCCATTATCTTGGCCACCTTGATGTTTCCTTGATCGTCAACCGTCCCTTGCACCGTTACTTCATGGCCCACGTGCTTCTTGGCCAACTCCTGGTTGTCCAGCGCATAGAGTTTCTGGTCGTCGTTGTTGTAGAAAACCAGCTTCTCGCCGGACTTGGCGCACTTCAGGGCACACTCCTTGTGCCCGGCGTTGGCCCCTTTGGCTCCGCACTTCGAGTCGGTGATCCAACCCGTCCACTTCCCTTCAGCCGCAGATAGTGACACTCCGAGCGAGAGAATCAATGCCAGGCTTACCGCCAGGCAGGTCATTTTCCTCATGCAAATTGCTCCTTTCAAGCAAGTTTGAATTTGTAAAGGGTTCCTTGAGACAAGAACCCACCTTAATCAAGGAATTGATTACCTTGGTTTAATTATACAACCGGATGTGCTTGGCTGAAACACAATCTTTGAAATGAGCTTACTTACTCGATGAACTTGTACCCTGTCCCTCGCACTGTCAGAATATGACAGGGTTTTTCGGGGTCTTCCTCCAGTTTTTGCCGCAATTTAACAATCTGGTTATCTACAGTTCGGGTCGTGGGGTATGCCTCGTAACCCCACACCTCATTCAATAGCCGGTCACGCGAAATCACGACTCCTTTGTTGCTCACCATCAATCGAAGAATTGCAAATTCCCGGGTCGTCATCACGATGGGGTGATTGCCGCGCCGAGCCTCCATCTTGACAAAATCGACGGAAACATTTCCGAAATGATAGTGTGCCAAAAGGTGCTTTTGCCCGGCCGCTCGCTTGAGAATCGCTTGAATTCGTCCCAGCAACTCCCGCATGCTGAAGGGCTTCGATACGTAGTCGTCTGCGCCCAGCTCAAATCCGGCTACTCGGTGGTCTTCTTCGCTCTTGGCAGTCAAAAACAAAATGGGTGTGGTGATTCCCTCATGCCGTAACGAACGGCAAATCTCCTCGCCGGGCAAGTTAGGCAGCATCAGGTCCAGCAGGATCAGATCCTGAGAAGGATCGCGAGCCCGCTCCAGACCATGGCGGCCATCCATCGCCATCTCCACCTCATACCCTTCGGCTTTAAGATTGGATTCCAAAGCCTTCGCGATGGCTCGGTCATCTTCGATAATCAGGATTTTGTACATGACTTTTCCTCGTTCGCCGTTTCAATCTCATGGTCTTGGGCTGCCACCTCCAGAAATTCCTGCGGTTCTTCTCCAATCGGTAAGGTCAGAATGAATTTACTCCCCTCCCCCACAGTACTTTCCACCCGGATTGAACCGCCATGGGCTTCAACAAAAGCCTTGCAGAGGGCGAGACCCAACCCAGTTCCGGAAATGGCCGGATCCAATCTCGAACCGCGGTAGAACTTTTCAAAGATGAAGGGAATTTCGTCGGGCTGAATGCCAACTCCCCGATCTTCGACCTCCCAGCGTGCCTGCTGCCCCATCCGGTCGAGGCGAATTTTCAGGTACTTTCGTTCTCCAGAGAATTTGATCCCGTTGTTAATTAGATTGACAGCCGTCTGTTTCAGAGCAGCCTGATCGGCTCTCTGCAGGACCAGATTCTCGGGGAGATCCACACCAACTTCGAATTCTTCTTCGGCGAGCTGCTGCGAGAAAAGTTGTAAGCTCTCCCGGATGACTGCCGCTAAATCGACTACTTCCCAGTCAAAGGGTCTCTTGTCATTCTCAAGCCGCGTGAATTCCAGGACGTCACTGATCAGCCGGCTAAGCCGGTCGGTCTCCTCTATGATGGTCTCTACGCTTGAGGAGGGCGACCGATCTGCCACGGTCAATTCCCGCTCCAGAGTCTCAGCATGAAGCCGGATTGCGGTCAGGGGCGTTTTCAGTTCGTGCGTAACATTTGTCAGGAAATCAGTTCTTAGCTTGGAGAGGCGCTCTTGTTCCTGTAACGTACGGTGCCCGAAGTATAGAACCAGGATACAGGAAAACACAGTGATCAGGACTGTGGCCAGGTACAGCAGATTCTTGTAGAGGCTTCGTCTTTCAAATGCGGAGAAATCTTTGGGTACGGCTCGAACGACAAACTGCGGGGCCCAGGGATCGAGGATTCGCTGATCGGCCAGTCTCGCTACCCCTGGCTCCGACCCTCCTTTGCCAATGTGAATCTTGACTTCGGGAGATAGCCAGGAGGCTTGGGCCACTTGATCTTCCAGGTATTGACACAGACTTTCCAGGTAAATGGTCACTCCAATAAGCCCGAGCGGGGGGTGATTCAGGAATTTGCAGGCTACCAGCAGCGGGATCTCGGACGGATCACTGCTTAGATATTGCACAGGCAGGTCAAAACGGGAGACATTGTAAAGATTCCTCCTCACCAGCAGGTTAATGCGGCCCAGAAATTTTTCTGCAAATTGCCGTTGCCTGACAAGCCGGGCTACACGAGTTTCACGCTGCACCCACCCGCTCTTGGCGGGACGATTGTGGCACTGTTCTCGCAGTCGGGTAAGCCAGCTCAATGAAGATGGCGTCAGGGGGACCCAGTTTCGCGCATAGGCTTCCAGCAAAGTGTCTACGGCTAAACCCTGACTCCCGCTGAGGTCGAGCAAAACTTCGTTGAGTTCAAGGTACAATGTGACTACAGGGAGGCGCAAAGGCAATCCGTCCTCAACCCGGGTACGAATATTTTCGTGCATCAAGAAGGTACAAAGCTCTTCTACCCTTTCCCTGTCCTTCCGTTTAATCAGCAGCTGCCGGAACTGCTCTTCCACATCAGCTCTGGCCCAAATCGGAGGAGCCGGCTCAACCCCAGAGGTGACTCCAGTCGCATTCCCCGAAGTCCGATTCCGTTCCGAGTTGTAGGAGAGATTCTTCTCGTTCGATTCCATGATCGGAGAAACCTGGTAATCCGGGTAAACCAGTACACCTGAACTATCCACACAGAATCCTAGATTCTCCTGACCCAAGCCAAGATCCCAGGCATAGAGTGCCGGGTAATCCAACTCTCTTTCTGGGAATTGGTGAAGCGTGGACTGCCACCGCCTTTCAACTTCCTGGCGGAAGAGGTGCTGGGTTTGGTCGAGGCCGAGACGCTCAAGGTCCCTCAAGCGCTCTTCCTCGGAATTCATCTGACGACGGATGAAGAACAAACAGAGGCCGGAAAGGACGAAGACGCAGACCAGCATCCCGGGAATGAACCAATACTTCAGGGCCCGGGCTGACAACTCAGACCTGCTCACCAGGCGGTTCCGCACGTTTCGCACCTTGTGAAGAGACAACCTCTGTAGCATAAATAGCATAACAGGATACATGAAAGACTTGGAATTTGAACATTTCCATTTTTTACAGAACTGTGACAATCGCTGCGTATTCCCTTGGTAGATTAAGATTTAAGATTATAGAAATAAAGATATGGATCTCCGAAAAACTCATACGTGGGCGTTTCTTCTGCTCATCCTCAATTCTGCGTACATCTGGCCATTAGCTGAGCCATCTGTCTTGTACATGGGAAATGTAGCGCTCCACCTTCTGTTGGGGGTGTACCTGACCGGGGTAGCTCTTTACTATCTGGTTAGGCGCTTTAACTCCTTTACAATCCTGGCCAGAGTAGCGTTCCTGAGCTTTCTGCTCAGCGCAATCCCCGCGTTTGTGCTGATGAAGCTGGGAAATCTCCGTTCCAATCGCTGGATCCTCGATGCACACATCGCTTTGGCTCTTGCGTCGGTTGCCCTGGCCGGCGTGGCCTTTTGGAAATACCTGAGTTGGAAGGGTACTTCATCCCCATTCCGGTTGGCCTGGAGAGGCTACCTTACCAGTCTTTCTATTTTGGCCATTTTTCCTGTGGTCGTCACCACCTATCAGCATTTGCGACCCGATCCGGCCGAACGGATCCGAAACCCGCGCCTCACTCCAACCTCCATGGATGAGGAAGGTGATGGTCCCGGCAGCCCGTTCTTTCCATCGTCGGCGACGACCACAACCGGAAAAACCATCCCTTCCAACTTCTTTTTGACTTCGGAGGTGTGCAAGCGCTGTCATCCGGATATTTATGAGCAGTGGAACTCTTCGATGCACCATTTTTCTTCATTTAACAACCAGTGGTACCGGAAATCCATTGAGTACATGCAGGATGTGGTGGGAACTAAGCCTTCCAAGTGGTGCGCCGGTTGTCACGATCACGCAGTATTTTTTAATGGGAAATTCGATACTCCGATCAAGGATCGCATTAACACTCGTGAGGCCCAAGCCGGCTTGGCCTGCACATCCTGCCACTCTATCGTGCGCGTCAGAAGTAGCATGGGGAACGGTGGTTTTGTGATCGAATATCCGCCACTTCATGATCTGGCCACCAGCGACAATAAATACCTGCGCTGGCTCCACGATTTCCTGATCAAGACTGCACCGGCCCCACACCGGAAGGTGTTTATGAAGCCCTTCCACACCAAAGACACTCCGGAAATGTGTTCAGCGTGTCATAAAGTCCATCTCGATGTCCCGGTCAATGCCTACCGCTGGATTCGGGGATTCAACGACTACGATAACTGGCAGGCTAGTGGTGTCTCCGGCCAAGGAGCTCGTTCATTTTATTACCCGAAGCAACCCATGAAGTGTGCGGACTGTCACATGCCCCTAGTGGCTTCGAAAGACCTGGGGAACATCGACGGCTATGTCCATTCACATCGTTTTCCTGCGGCCAATACGGCAGTCCCGACCTCTCAGCAGGATGAAAAGCAGCTGGAAACCGTCATTGACTTCCTGAAGAACAAGCAGGTAACAATCGATATTTTTGCCTTGAGTCCCTCCGGGAAGAACATGCCTGGCCAGGAACCGGGTGGGATGACCAAGCCAGCCAAGCCTATCGAAACTTTCAGCACTTTTGCCATCGGTGAAGAATCGGAGGCCTTCGGGACCAATGAACCCGCTCCTTCGGCCGCCGAAGAAGTGATTGCACCGGTTGACCGTGTCAACGCCACGGTGCATCGGGGTGAGTCTGTCAGAATCGACGTGGTGGCTCGCACGCGAACCGTGGGCCATTTCTTTCCGGGTGGAACTGTAGATGCCTTTGACGTGTGGATGGAGCTTCAGGCAGTCGATAATCGCGGGCAAATTCTTTTTTGGAGCGGCAAAGTCGAGAATGGTGGAAAGGGACCGGTGGAATCCGGAGCCCACATGTATCGTTCTTACCAGCTCGATGAGCACGGGAACTATATCAACAAGCGCAATGCCTGGGCGACTCGTTCCGTCTTATATGTCCGCCTGATTCCACCCGGGGCAGCCGATACCGTTCATTTCCGGCTCAATGTACCCGAGACAGCAGGAGACCGGATCACTCTCAAAGCCAGGCTCAACTATCGCAAGTTCTCCTGGTGGAATACTCAGTGGGCATTTGCCGGAATTCGAGATCCCCAGCAAGCATCTTTCGATTTGGGCAAGAGCTACGATGACGGGAGCTGGATCTTTAAGGGGGACCTTGCCCAAGTCTCTGCCAAGCTCAAGGCCATTCCGGATGTTCCCATAGTGGCAATGGCTGAAGATATTAAGGAACTACGAGTGGTCGATCGCAAGGTGCCGCTTCCGAATATGAAAGTGCCGCCAGACAAGGCTGACCTGTCGCGTTGGAATGACTACGGCATTGGACTACTACTCCAGGGTGACCTCAAGTCGGCAGAGGCTGTATTCTTGAAGGTGACCCAGACCGATCCCACCTTTGTGGATGGCTGGGTCAATGTGGGGCGTGCTCGTATCCAGGAGGGCAACACAGCGGGAGCACAAGAGGCCCTCAGGAAAGCGCTCGAATTGAATGGCGAGTTGGCCAGGACACATTATTTCTATGCGCTGACCTTGAAGGTTCAAGGGAAATATGACGAGGCCCTGTCGCATCTTCGCAAGGTACTCTCTCAATATCCGCGGGATCGAGTGGTCCGGAACCAGGCCGGGCGAGTTTTGTTTCTGAAGAGACAGTATCAGGAGGCCATCAACCAATTGCAGGAGACCCTGCTGGTGGATCCGGAAGATCTTCAAGCCCATTACAATCTGATGCTTTGCTACCAGGGGTTAGGTCAAACGCAGATGGCCGACCAGGAGAAGAAGCTCTACCTTCGCTTCAAAGCGGACGAATCGGCCCAGTTCATCACCGGGCCGGTGAGGCTGCGACATCCCGAAGCGAACAACGAACGACAGCCAATTCATGAGCATGTGTCGGTCCCGCTGGAGGCGGCCCAGCCCAATAGAGACTCTCCTATTCATCGAGTGAGAAAGGCTTACGCCCAAGAGTGAATTCAGAAAATTCCAGGTTGGCACAATTGCCATTCGAGTACCGAATGCCCTTATTCAAACTCCCCACCCCGGATGAAAATGGATCCGATTCCCCCATTGAAGGAGGCGAGGGTGTTGTCTCTGTTCCGCACTGGCCGGATCTCTCGGTAAAGGGACAACCCCCCGGCAGCCACGGCTCCCGACCCCCTTTGCTAAGGGGGATTGTCACAAAAGTCTCCCAACTCGTTCGAGCCGTGGCCATTTGGTTCCTGACCTTTCTCGCATTCCTCTTCCCAACAGTCCAGATCGGATCCGATAGGCCCGACTTCGGAAAGCCCGGATCCTCGGCTCCCGCAGGCAAAGTGCAGAAGTTTCCTGTTCAATTCACAGACATCACAGGGCAAGCGGGAATTCGGTTTAGGCACAATAACGGAGCCTTCGGGAAGAAGTATCTTCCGGAAACCATGGGGGCCGGCTGTGCTTTTCTCGATTACAACAACGATGGCTGGCAGGACATCTTGCTCATAAATGGCATGGATTGGCGTGGGCACAGACGTGGCCCTTCCTATCCCGCTCTCTATCGAAACAACAAGAACGGCACATTCACGGACGTGACCCGGGAAGCAGGATTGGCGGTCGAGATGTATGGGATGGGAGTTGCGGTAGGGGATTACGACAACGATGGGTTCGAAGATATCTACATCAGTTGCCTGGGCCCCGGCCATCTTTTTCATAACTTGGGCAATGGCAGATTCGTGGACGTAACACAAAAAGCAAAGATCACTAACTCCGATTTTGCGTCGAGTTGTGCCTGGCTGGACTACGACAAGGACGGCCGACTGGATCTCTTCATCTGCAATTACGTCCAGTGGAGTGTGGAGACCGACATCTTTTGCACGTTGGATGGAACTAGCAAGTCCTACTGTACGCCCGAGTCTTACAAAGGCGTCTCTTCCCGCCTCTACCACAATCTAGGGGACGGGACCTTCGAAGATGTAACCCAGAAAGCAGGGTTACTGGACCCCACCAGCAAGTCCCTGGGAGTAGCGGTCCTGGACTGCAACAACGACGGCTGGCCTGACTTGCTTATCGCCAATGACACCCAACCCAACAAGCTTTACGTCAACAACCAGAATGGTACCTTTAGTGAACGAGGGGTGACGGCAGGGATCGCATACAGCGAAGACGGAACAGTTCGGGGAGCCATGGGCGTGGATTCCGGCGATTACGATGGTTCGGGACTTGCCAGCCTGGTGATCGGCAATTTCTCAAATGAGATGCTTAATCTCTACCACAACGAAGGCAACGGGCTGTTCCTAGATGAAGCTCCCACTTCTACCGTAGGCCAGTCCAGCCTCTTGACACTTGCCTTTGGCTGTTTCTTTTTTGACGTGGATCTGGACGGTAGAACGGACATTTTTGTGGCTGACGGTCATGTGGAGACAGACATCAACAGAGTTCAGAAGCGCGTGACTTACGCCCAACCTCCCCACCTCTTTCACAACCTCGGGGGCAAGCAGTTCGACGAAGTGACTGCCC
>DATKMG010000115.1:0-5469 GCA_035541995.1 Terriglobia bacterium | reverse complement strand
TTTGGGGTGGAATCTGTGTCACCGGAGACCCTGCGCAAAGTCGGACGGCGACCCATTCCCGAGGCTCAGCAACGCGCCATTATCGACAGCTGCAACCGGCACGGCATTGGGACAGTTGGCTTTTACGTTCTGGGCTTCCTGCAGGACGACTGGAATTCGATCTCGGCGACGATCGATTACTCGATTGCGTTAGGCTCCACTTGCGCGCAATTCAAGGTCCTGACGCCTTATCCGGGAACACCTCTGTGGAATCGGATGGAGCCGCTGATCTATGAGAAGGACTGGCAGAAATTCGACGGATTCACCCCAACCTTCAAGCATCCCAGCCTCTCAGCCGAAGAACTACGTTTCCTGCTAGGCGCTGCCTACACACGTTTCTATATGCGCCCATCTTACCTGGCGAACTACCTCGAAATCCGCAACGGGCGATTACGAGAGCTGATCCATATTCTGGACCGAAAGACCTCCGAAAGGCATGCCGCGAATGAGATGGCGGCCGTTTCAAGGACTGTTACATGCTAACGGCAATCTCTCGATACGGCCCCCGGGTACTCCCAAACACAAATCAGATTGTGGAGGCATGCCGGCGGCGGGGGGAGATGGTCAGAGGGCCCTTAATCTCCGAATTTGAGCGAGTTTTCGCCACCCGATTTGGAGGGCAATCGGCCGTTACGGCCTCCTACGGTCGGATGGCGTTCTATTACATTCTGAAGGCCTTGGACTTACCCAAGGGATCAGAAATCATTTTCCCAGCGCTGACTTTTTGGGTAGTACCAGAAATGGCCCGAGTAGCCGGCCTAAAACCGGTATTTGCAGACGTCGACCCGAATACCTTTAACCTAGACGCTTCAGCATTTGAGCGGGTTATCACGGAGAAAACTAAAGCCGTGGTTCCAACGCATTTGTACGGGTTGGCATGCGACATGGAACCGGTAATGGAGGTTGCGCGGAAGCACAATCTCAAAGTCATCGAAGATTGCGCGCACTCGCTGGGAGCCACCTACCAGGGCCAATTGGTGGGAACGTTCGGGGACGCAGGGTTCTTTAGCTTCCAGACGCTCAAACCGCTAAATACATATGGGGGAGGAATGGCCCTGGTCCGAGATCCGGAGGTGGCAAACCGAGTTGCCGCTATGGCCAGGAGCGAACCTTGGCCTTCCGAAAAGCGAGTCCTCGGCCGGTTAAACAAAGGCAGGGCTGAGCGAATTTTCACTCGTCCTGGAGTGTTTACCTGGACTGGCTTTCCCATTCTGTGGGCAGCCTCTTGGATAAAAGCCCATCCTGACGTCTACCTCTGGGAAGCGATCCGTCCCCTGAATCCCTTGCCGGAAGGATACCAGGAACGTTACACTAATGTGCAAGCTGCTTTAGGTCTGGAGGGCCTCAGATTCTTGGAGGGATGGACAGATAAGACTCGAGCTCACGCTCAGCTTATGGATGATTCCCTGCGGGGCTTGCCTGGAGTGAGGGTTCCGGCCGTTCCTGCCGGGAGGAGGCATGTCTTCTATCAGTATTGTGTGTATGTGCCGGACCGGGACGAGTTGGTCAAGCGTTGCATCCGTCGTGGATTAGACATCGAGACGTTGCACGTAGATGTTTGCACACGGGTAGAAATGTTCGGCCCGGGTCTTCCCGAGGCAGGGGGCGCGGACCAGGCGGCTCGCGCAGTCCAACTTCCCGTATATGCAGCGCTGACCGACCAGCAGGCGGTCTTTGTAGCGAGAACGCTCAAGAAGATCCTGGCCCGGGCGCGACACGATTCTTTGGCAATGGTGGAGGGGGCATAGCATTGAATCTAGATTCATGGCATGGACAGATGGCTTATCTGGCCGTGTTCATTGCGGCGATCATTGAAGGGGAAGTTGTCTTCGTAGCCGCTAGTGTCCTGGTGAGCCTGGGCAAACTCGATTTCTGGGGAGTATTCTTTGCTGCTGCTCTGGGAGGATCCGCGGGAGATCAGTTTTATTTCTATGCCTTACGTGGAAGACTCCGGAACTGGTTGGACCGCTTTCCTGCTCTGCAAAGAAAGCAGGAGCAAGTGTCGATCTTTGTCAGGAAGAATACGACCGGCTTGATTTTGGCCTCCCGGTTTTTGCCTGGCCTGCGAATGGCTATCCCTATCGCTTGTGCCCACGCGGATGTTTCCCCCGTACGCTTCTCTTTCTTCAGCCTGATCAGCAGTGCAGGTTGGGCCGCTGCCGTTCTCTTGGCGGTGGCTCATTATGGGCCTGCCACTCTGGCTTATTTGGGGGTTAACGTGTGGTGGGCGCCGATTGTTCCAGCGTTGGTGATTCTTACGTTGTTTAGTCTCTTCCGGTGGTTGAGCCAGAAACCTCAGCCCATGTTGCACACTCTAGGGTTAGACAAGTTATAATACGGATAACTCTCGGGGTGTGAGATTCTTGATGAGAAGGGTTCGACAAAAAATTTTCTGCAGCCGCCTGTCAATAGAGGCTCTTTTTATCCTCAGCCTCGTCCCGGCAGCAAGAGCGCTTGCTCCAGTTTCTTCGCAGGGTTATCCCGATCATGTTGGTGTCCTGTCCCCCCAGGGGTTTGGGAGGGAAATCTCCATCCAGGCTGATTTTGACGGCGACCGCCAACCGGACTTACTCACTGGACGTCTTGTGGAGGGTGCCTATCGGATAGAAATCCAGCTCAGCTCGGATTCAAGGCTGGACACATCCTGCTCCTTAGTAAGTGACAGGCAGTCCGGGATGGTTGTGTTTGCCCTGGATGTAGACGGCGACAATGATTTGGACTTAGTGGTGACTGATGGGTTCTCACTTTTTCCGAAGGCCGTCTGGCTAGGCGATGGTAAAGGGCATTTCGAAAATGGAGATCCCCTTTCTTGGTTGGGTTCCTTTGCAGTAGGGCAAGCGACCACCTATCGGGCCAACCCTTATGGAAGTATTCCAGCCGCCAGCGGGCCAAACGAGCGCCTCCCCTTCGACAAGTCTCCAAGAGCTTCTTCGCATGTTATCAGTCCGGCGGGCGAAGAACTCGAGTACAGGAAATCTGCGCCAAATTGTCAACGGTCCATTCGACAGTTTACTGTCAGGGGCCCTCCATTCAGCTACCAATTCTCTCTCCCATCTTAGTGAAAAAGCCTGAGCCTCGGGAATCGAACCTCTAAAGGTCAGAAGGGGTGACTATCCCTCTTTCTTGCTTTCAGAGATATCGAGTGCAGCCTTGTGAATGTAATGGCATTCACGATGAGCTTCTGTCCGGAACAATCACGATTGGCAGCAGGTACCGAATTGGAAGTCTTCATCGTGAAGAACTGCGGAATTCGACGGATAGAGTGCTCCCATAAACGCGTTCAAAAAGGAAAATCCACGATGAAGTTTTTGTACTTCTTACTTTGCAGTTGTTTGTTTGAAGTTGTGTTGAGTGCCCAATCCACACTCCCAGTTCCGGTGAACTTGGGGCAGGCTGTACAGGAAGCGCTTGAGAAAAACCTGGGCCTATTGGCCGAGAAGTACAACTTGAGCATTGCCGAAGCTCGCATTGTTACTGCTCGCCTCAGGCCCAATCCGGTCTTCAGCTTTGGGGCTGACTATCAGGATTGGCTCGGCGCAGGGTTTACTCCGACCAAGGGGGTAGGGCCAGCCGAAGTTAATTTCCGAACTGATTTCCTGTTGGAGCGCGGAGGGAAGAGAAAAAGTCGGATTGAAGTGGCTGAGGGAGCTCGAGGTGTTGCAGAGCTCCAACTCCTCAACTCGACTCGCACTCTTTTGCTGGACGTCGAAAATGCCTTCATTGAAGTCATCCTGGCCAAAGAGAACCTCGTCCTGGCTAGGGAGAACCTGAAGTCCTTTCAGGAGATCGTCACCATCAACTCGGCCCGGGTCAATGCCGGGGACCTGGCCCAGGTGGAACTAGTCCGCTCCCGAGTGGCGGCGCTGCAGTTCCAAAATGCAGTGCTGCAGGGCGAATCTAAGTTGAGGACGACCCGGGCCCGGTTGCAGACCTTGATGGGAAGGAGCGTGCCATCACCGGAATTTGACGTCACCGGGGAATTTCGACGATCGGACGTTCCTGTTGTACTAACCGATCTTCGCGTGCAGGCACTGGAACAAAGACCGGACCTCCAGGCGTTGGTTCACGACCAGGTTCGGTCCTTGGCGGATATCCGCCAGCAAGAGGCTCTGGGCAAAGTGGACTTTACTGTCGGGGCCCAGGTTCACCGACAATACGGGGCGGGAGTTCAATCCCCCGGAAACTCTTTGGGGGTTTTTTTCAGCATGCCTGTGCCGGTCTTCAACCGGAATCAGGGGGAAATCCAGCGAGCGCGCCAGGAGGAAAGACAAATTGAAGCGAGGATCCAGGCCGCCCGCGCGGATATCCTTAATGAAGTTGAAAATGCTTACCAGCAATTCCAGACCTCCACAGCTCTATTGACCAGCATCGAGACTGGCATGCTGCAACAGGCCCGCCAGGTCCGGGAGACTACGGAGTACTCCTACCGCCGGGGGGAGGCCAGTTTTGTCGAATTGCTTGATGCGCAGCGCGCCTTTAATGACACCATGCAAAGCTACAATGAGGCCCGAGCTGAATTTGCCAGGAGCCTGTATTTAATCGACTCGATTACCGGCAAGGGGGTAAATCCGTGAAGACTGCAAGTTTCCTTTTTCATGCATTGTTGGCAATGTCCTTGGCCTGCGGGGGAAGAAAGCCGGAAACCGATCCTTCCCTCAAACCAGCGGATTCCTTCAATTCGCCGGGTTTGGTGGCTCTACCCGGCAATTCGCCCAAATTGCGGCTGATCAAAGTAGAACCGGTCCGGCTTCAGGATGTCCCGATCGACGAAGTGACAGTTGCCGGCAAAATTGAAGTGAACCCCAATCGTGTGTCTCGCGTGGTACTCCCGGTCGCGGGACGCGTGGTCAGCGTTTTTGTTAAGCTCGGGGACCGCGTTGATTCAGGGGCCCCTTTGTTGGCACTGGAGAGCCCGGACGCGGATGCGGCCGAGTCGGCTTATATCCAGGCTGAGGCTACCGTCACTCAGGCTCGAGCGGCCCTGGTCAAAGCACAGGCCGACTTCGACCGCGCCAGTGACCTTTACCAGCACAATGCCATTGCCAAGAAGGAAGTGCTGAGTACCGAGAATTCCCTGACCCAAGCCAAGGCCGCCGTTGAACAAGCCGGCGCCGCAAAAGAACAAGCGGCACGGCGCCTGGAGATCCTCGGTCTGAAAGCCGGGACTTTCGGACAGCAAGTCATAATCCGATCTCCAATTTCGGGTAAGGTGCTGGAATTAAGTGTGGCACCCGGAGAGTATCGCAATGATACTACCGCCGCTCTGATGACAATTGCCGACCTGAGTACGGTCTGGGTCTCCGCCAATGTCCCGGAGAGTTACATTCGTCGGGTTGATGTGGGGGAGCACGTTGACATTACTCTTCTTGCCTATCCGGGAGAAACGTTCAAAGGTCGGGTTCGGCGGATTGCCGACATGGTGGATCCTCA
>DATKMG010000114.1:0-6299 GCA_035541995.1 Terriglobia bacterium | reverse complement strand
CACATCGCTTTTCTCATGCCTGCCACCGGCATCCTTTAAAGGAGATTTCCCAGGGGCCTGGTCACCGTGAGAATGTTGGGTTTGGCGGGTCATAGAAACCTTTTGCTTTTGCGAACGGCGCTTGTCAATGTGATTCTCCAGCGTGAGCCAGGATCTCCTTGAATTCTGGGTCATTCAAAGCCAGTAAAGGACGGCGCACCAGCCGTCCGAAGAAAATGGCTAGCCACAACCCCCCAATCCCCACCGGTGCAGCCAGATCCATCCAGTGGACCCGAAATCCGCCGGTGCCCGGCTGTGGAGCCGTCAGCCAGAACAGATCCACCAGACGCATGAGAATCACGGCCCATGCCACGTTTGCCAGAGTCCGCGCATTACGTTTCAAATCTCGGGAGAGCAGCAAAAGGAAAGGCAGTGCAAAGTGGAAGAGCACTAACACCAATCCAACCCACTGCCATCCTCCTTGCAGGCGACGAACATACCAGGGGATTTCTTCCGGCAGATTTCCGGACCAGATAATCAGAAACTGGGAAAATGCCAGATAGGCCCAGATCATCACAAAGGCCAGCAGCAACTTGCCGAGGTCATGGAAATGCTCGGAAGAGATCACCCGGCAAAGCGGTTGGTGTTGCGACAGTAACGCAGACACGGCAATCACAAATGCAAGCCCCGTCAGGGCCTGTCCTTCCATAAAGGCCAACCCAAACATCGTGGAAAACCATTCAGGGTCCAGAGACATCACCCAGTCAATTGATGCGAAGGTAACAGTCAGGCCAAATAAGACCAGCCCGGGACCGCTCAGGGTTTGCATCCTCCGGGTAATTCCGGGATCCGCGTTCCGGTCTTGTTCCGCAGACCACTTGTTCAGAAAATGGCTGAGAACGATCCAAACCGCAAAGTAAATCACAAGCCGGGCTGAGAAGAATTGCAGATTGAGATAGGCCGTCTTATGCTGCAACAAATCACTGTGAACGACGTCTTCGGGCCGGGTCCAGGCGTATAAGAATCGACGCCCGAAGAGCAGCGGAAGGAACAACAGGAATAACAGAGGAAACGTCTGGGTGGCTGCTTCCGATATCCGCCGAATGCCAATCCCCCAACCCCCTCCCGAGAGGTGATGAAGCATTAGAACGGCCATGCAACCGACCGTCAGGCCCAGCCAGAAGATGTATCCCAGCAAGTAAGAATGGAAAAATTGGGCAGGATTTATAAAAGCTCCGGCAACGATCGACAGAATGCCAATAGTTCCTGCCGCCATCGCACGGCTTCTGAACCGGTTCAACTCTTCAATAGGAACATAGGAGAAATCAATCATTTGGCCGGCCCTCCGGAGGTCAATCGGTCTCGCTCCTGGGGCGGAACGTCCGCCAAAGAGGCCTGCTGACTCAATTGCAGTGCCCTTAAATAAGCTATGATCGCCCATCGATCCTGCGGCGGGATCTGCGTTGCATAGTCGGGCATGGCTCCAAACCCATTGGTAATTACATCAAAGAGGTAACCCACCGGGGCTTGACGGAGACGATCGATATGGAAGGAAGGAGGGCGTCGGTAGCCGCGGCGCACCACCATCCCCTGACCCGTCCCGACACGATCATGACAGGGTACGCAAAAGGCGTTATACCGATCCTGCCCACGGTCCAGTACCGGACGAGTGATCGGAAAGGGGAAGACCATGATATAACTGCGAAGCGATAAAGGCTGGCCAGTCGGGGCACCTGGTAGCGCCATAGAAGCTGCGGAAGCCGCCGATTCGGGGGCCAGCGATGTTGCCCCCCCCCTCTTCGCTTTTCCCGTGTAAAGCTGAAAATCCTCCCTCAAATCGCCCCGGGCCACCGTACCGGCAACAAGGGGGCGGGCAGCGTGTCCGTCCGCAAAAAAGTCACTGGCCCTCAATGGGCGGTACTTGGGCTGGTTGTGCATATCCTGACGACAAGCGAACAATCCAAAGGCTGAAGTCAGAAGGATGAAGGCTGAAGGGAAGCATCGGAAAGGGAATTGCCTCGCTTTAACCTTCATCCTTATGACTTCAGCCTTTCTAGTATTCGACATCCGTAACCTCGCGGGGGCCCAGGCTCTTCAGGAAACTGGCAGTTTCTTCGCGCTGAAACAGTGGGTCGTTGGACTCTATACATAGAAAAAAGCGGTCCCGGCTGGCCAATGCAAAGCGTGAGGCGTTGAATATGGGGTGGTGCGGCTGAGGCAGCCCATTTAGTGCCAACATCCCCAGTACGGCTGCAAAGGCCGCAAATAGGACCGTCGTTTCAAAGGTGGGCGGAATGAAAGAAGGCCAGCTATGATAAGGACGTCCACCGACGTTGAGAGGATAGTCCACAACCATAGTGTAGTACTGCAAGAAATAGCCTCCCAGTCCGCCGACAATTCCCCCTATCAAGACAATCAGCGGCAATCGTGTCTTACGGAGCCCTAGAGCCTCCGACAACTCCTCGATAGGGAATGGGGTATAAGCATCCATCTTCCGATAACCGCGATCCCGCGCCATTTGTGCTGCTTCGACCAGGTGGGTCGGAGTATCAAACTCAGCTAGCAGTCCGTAGATTGGATGGCGTCTTTTCATTGCAGTTCGAAACTCCAAATATCATTAGCCACAGAGGCTCCGAGGCACGGAGTAATAAACCTCCACCGCCACGGAGCCACTTCTGGGTCCAGATTGGCCACAGCTCCCTGTTGTTTCTCGTTATCCGTCTTCAATGAACTCATTCTTTCCTTTTACTCAAGTAGCGGGATTGTTTTCTCAGTGCCTCCGTGTCTCTGTGGCCAACCCAGTGGGCATGCTCAACTGTTCTGTTCCTTCACAACAGCCTGGGGAAGAATAGTTCGCATTTCAAAGATGGAAATCATCGGTAGAAATCGAATGAATAAGAAAAGTAGACTGAAGAACAACCCCAGAGTGCCGACATACATTGACCAGTCATATATCGTCCCGGTGTACATTCCCCAGGAAGAGGGGAGAAAATCCCGGTGCAGACTGGTGACGATTATGACGTAGCGTTCCAGCCACATGCCAGTATTGACGATAATGGAAATTACAAACAACCAGGCCACACTCCCCCGGACCTTCCCAAACCACAACACCTGGGGAACAAGAACATTGCAGAGAATCAGTGCCCAATACATGGGGGCATAAGGCCCGAACATTCGGTTCAATATCATGTATTTTTCGTAAGGACTTCCGCTATACCAGGCCATGAAGACTTCCATCATATATCCATAAGCCACGATTAATCCCGTCGCCAGCATCACCTTAGCCATGTTACTGAGGTGCCGCATGGTGATGAAATCTTCCAGGTGGTAGAACTTTCGCAGTGGAATAGCCAGGGTCATGACCATGGCAAAGCCAGAGTAGATGGCTCCAGCTACAAAATAAGGCGGGAAGATCGTTGTGTGCCATCCAGGAATGATTCCCACTGCGAAATCAAAACTAACCACGGTATGCACCGACACGACCAGAGGGGTGGCTAGGCCCGCCAAAAGCAGATAAGCTGTCTCATAGCGGTGCCAGTGCGAAGCCGCTCCTCTCCATCCCATGGCCAGGAATCCGTAAACAATTTGACCCGCCCGATTCTTCGAGCGGTCCCGAAGCGTTGCCAGGTCAGGAATCAATCCCACGAACCAAAACAGCAAAGAGACGGTGGCATAGGTAGATACCGCAAAAACGTCCCAGATCAGCGGACTGCGAAACTGCGGCCAGATCCGCATAGAATTGGGGTAAGGGAAGAGCCAGTAGGCCAGCCAGGGACGACCCAGGTGAAGTACCGGGTACAATCCAGCGCAGGCGACAGCAAAAAGAGTCATGGCTTCCGCAAAGCGATTAATGGAGGTTCTCCACTGCTGTTTCAACAAGAGGAGGATTGCGGAAATCAGAGTTCCAGCGTGCCCTATTCCAATCCACCAGACAAAATTGAGGATGTCGAAACCCCAGGCTACCGGAATGTTGATTCCCCAGATGCCAACCCCCTTCATTACCAGGTAACCGATGGTGTAAAACAACAACAGCAGCAAGACAAAAGAGAATGCAAAACCAAAGATCCATCCTCTCGGAGTACGATGAGTCAGAACGATAGAACTGATTTTATCGGTGACCGAGGCGAAGGTATGCCCTGGGTGAATCACCGGCGATTTCGCCGTGTCAGCACGAGTCACTTCTTTCGGGTCTTCCTGCATCATGCTTCACCCTGCACACTAGGAACAAGGATAGAGAATAAGAGATCGAAGATTGAGACTTCGGTCTTCAGAGTATCATCTCCAATTGACAGTCCTGAATCACTCGCATCAATAAATGACCTTGGATCTTCCATTCTTGTGCCCTTGATCGTCTGACATCGATCCCTGATCCTCTATCCTCTATCCTTCGCCCCTCGGTATTTGATCGTGATCCTCGATTCCTTGTATCTCAGGGTTCGGGTTGCGCACCACCGCCAAATAAGTAGTGCGGGGCCGGGTGTTCAGTTCCCCCAGGACCGAGTAGTTTCTTGGATCTGCCTTTAATTTGGAGACCTGGCTTTTTGGATCGTTGACATTTCCGAAGACGATGGCTCGCGTCGGACAGGTCGCCTGGCAGGCTGTGACGATTTCACCGTCGCGGACATGGCGGTTCTCTTTTTCCGCTTCAATCTTGGCGTGATTGATTCGCTGCACACAATACGAGCATTTTTCCATGACCCCCCGACTGCGCACTGACACGTCCGGATTGCGCATCATTTTCAGACTGGAAGTTTCCCAGTCAGAATATAGAAAGAAGTTGAAGCGTCGCACCTTGTACGGGCAGTTGTTGGAGCAATACTTGGTCCCCACGCAACGGTTGTACACCATGTCGTTCAAGCCCTCGGAACTATGGACCGTAGCTGCCACTGGGCAGACCACCTCGCAAGGGGCTTTCTCGCAGTGCTGGCAAAGCATTGGTTGGTAGAAGATCTCAGGATTATCCAGCCTGCCTTTGTGGTACGTATCTATTCGCAGCCAGTGCATTTCCCGGCCGCGCGAAACCTCCGACTTGCCGACGACTGCAATGTTATTCTCGGATACGCAAGCCACCACGCAGGCATTGCAGCCGATGCAGGAACTCTGGTCGATGGCCATCCCCCAAGCATAGCCTTCATACTTGTGCTCCGGATAAAGCGAGGGGGCAATCGAGAGGGGGTGTTCTGATGACTGGGCAAATTCGGGGTTCCGGTGATATTCCCCCAGTGAGGCCGTCCGAATGAGATCTCGCCCCTCCAGGTGATGATGCAACTGGGTGTTGGCAAGTGGAAACGTCTCGCCCGTCTTGCGGATCTCAAGCCCCATGGAGAACCAAGGATGGCGTGACGTCTGGAGGGCATATGCGTTGAATCCTGTGCCAGCGGCAACCTTGCCTGCCCTCCAACGCCCGTAACCAAGATGCACTGTCACGGAATCATTGGCATGGCCTGGATGGATCCAAATCGGAGCCCTTATGCTACGTCCCAAATACTTCAATTCAACTACGTCGGCATATGCTTCACCTCCGCTCCCACCCTCACGGTAACTCAGGCCCAGTTTTTCAGCCGTTGCAGGACTTACCAGAGCCACGTTGTCCCAGGTCAGCTTGGTCAAAGGTTTTGGAAGTTCCTGAAGCCAGCCGTTATTGGCAAATCGGCCATCATAGAGGGTGGGATCGGTTTGGAAGACGATCTCCAATCCAGATGACTTGCGGTCCACGGTCACATGTCCATCATTAGTATCAAGCGAACGACTGGAGAGACCTGAGGTCTTCATAGAGACTGACTTTGGGGGAAGAGCGCTGTTGGCAATAAACCCGTCGTGCAAGGCTCGACGCCAGAATCTCTCAAAATCACCAGTCCTTTGCTGACTCTTCCAATAGTCCCTGACAAGGTCATAGCTACTGCGCTCCGGCTGACTGGAGAAGGCTGCCAGAAGTTCGTGAGCCGTCTTACTACGATAGAGTGGAGCAATCAGGGGCTGAATAATCGAGACTGTGCCATCATAAGCTCGGACATCACTCCAGGACTCCAGGTAGTGGGCTTCCGGAATGTGCCAATGACACAGCTGGGAAGTTTCGTCGTCATACAGGCTCAGATGGATGCACAATCCCACCTTACCCATCTTTTCTACAAATGCCAGATCTGCCGGAGCGTTGTAGACGGGGTTGCCGCCAATAATGAGTAGCAAATCGACGAGGGCGGCATCCATGTCCCCAACCAATCCACGCAAAGATTCCATCTCATCGACAGGGTTGAACTCCAGGGGTTCAGTGTAGACCACAGTGCTGCCGACGTTTTCGAGGACCTGATTGATAGCGTGCG
>DATKMG010000113.1:0-4239 GCA_035541995.1 Terriglobia bacterium | reverse complement strand
GTCTGTGAAAATGAAGTGATGCAAGCTCCAATATCCATACCAGTAAGGAGTGATGGAACCGGCCAGCAACTTCCATCCGAAACCATAACCTACATCCCGGCCCAGTTTCCAGACCACCCCATTGTCGTTGCGCCAGAGCTGAGAGTTGTAGTTGAGGGAAATCGGCACTTTGCGGCCCCCCCGGCCCTGGGGGTGCACCAAGGGGAGGGTGAAGTTCAAGTTCCCGGACCTCGTGTCAATCTGCTCCCCGCCGGCACCCCAGTAAGTCCCATTGGGCCGCACGCCGACACGGCGCGGATCGACTGATCCCGCAGGTGGGGTGGTTACGCTCAACACGGCGGGTTGGGAACCGTTGAGGTGATAGTCAAGAGCATAGATGGCGTACTGGTAAGTGGTGGAAGGCGACACAGTCGCATCGGTGAATTCCGGCTGGATGATTTGCTGAATCCAAACGCCATTCCTGTACACCTGGTAAAAAGCCACCCCCGTGTCCCAGCTGTTGTTGCCATCCATGACGGGCTGCCACTGGAAATTCGCCGAAGTAGGAAATACCGAAGTGGCGACACTACTGGGGTCGACCCCAATAGGCGGACAGGTTGTGTCGGCTGGGCCCAGTCCGACCGCGGCCACCAGGTTGCCCGTGGGAGTGGCCAAGGCGCCCACGCCGGGCTGCCCCAGGAAGCTGTCGGTGATGGCACTCCAGAGGTAGAAAAGATCGTCGACGTACACTCCGATCTGGCCGGGACGGATGACCGAGCGCATGGTCATGTTGTTATGGCAGGGAACGGTTGTAGAAGTTAGCACAGTGAAGACGCCATTTTCTCGCTTGCGCATTTCCAGCGTCCCGGAACCGGATGAGCCATTGATAGTGACATTTTTCAGTTCGATGGAATAAAAAGTACCAGTGGCGGCAGGGCCAGACATGGCATCCTGGCTGGCCCGAAGGTAATGAATGTAGGTTCCTCCTGAGACAGTCAGAGTCAGAATCGTCTTCACCTCGTATTGGGTTGTCCCCCCGTTGGCCAGCTTGGAGATCAACGATCCGCCGTTGGCGCTGGCCGCCGAAAAGCCCGTAGGGCCTGTACTGACAGATCCGTTGATCCACCAGTTGGTTAAGCTAAAGGGGGATTGGCTCTGCGGCTCGGTAAAATAATACTGATAGGCGGCTCGTGGCTCCGCTCCAAGATAGCCTGCAGTCATCAAAAGAAGGCAATAGGTGATTAATTGTTTTGTCATGGTAGGCTCACCCCCAGCGTGTCGAGGTTGAGGTTGGGCTTGAACTTTCGGAAGGCTTTCTCTACTGAGGCTCGCGTGACCTTGCCTTTCTCAAAAACTCTGAATTCCTGACGGTATTGGAAAGGGATGGGCGACTCGCTGTCAGTCAGCTCGCCCTTGGCGTCGGACAGAATCCTGGCAAAAGCTTTCCGGTCAGTAGCCACGAACTCCACCAGGGCCCACTGTTCGTCATCGCTCAAGATAAATGAATAGCCGAGAATCCCCTCCCCCGGGGATAATTGTTCTCTATCCTGATCGGTCAGCGCATAAACGGGCCGACGCGGATCTTCATAAGTTCCGCTCCCGATCATGGGCACGATGCAGATCAGCCGCTCGTAGCGGTTGCGAGGATCAACGGCCTGCTGGGCCAAAAGGGTCGAAGCACAGAACAGGCATCCAAGAAGGAAGACTAAGAAGTAGAGACGAAGGCGAAGCATAAGACCTCCACAGGAAGGGAATCTACGGGCTCAATACCCGGGGCCTTACATAAGCGATAAGATTACGAAGGAATAGAAGTGCGATTCGGACAAGTCGTTCATCGCAGACATGCCCACTGCGCATGTCTGCGCCACCCAGCGCTCTTTGCTACATGTGCGGCGACGGATCGCAGACATCCCCGAAGACAGGATATCTACGCCACCCAATGGGCACAGAGACGGACTTGCAGTATCGCATTGCTCGCTAAGGGAACAGCGAAATGGCGACAGCCGTCGGGGCCGCAAAAAGGATAGATGGGAGGAACGCTAAATCGACAAGGAAGCCGAGCGTGCTTCTTCAATCTCCGCAGCAGGAGCTCCATCTATGGCCACCGGACAGCCGGAACAACTTCGAAAGGAATCACAACCAAGAGCGGGGAATGTATACGCCAAACCAGGGAGGGAGAAAACCAATAAGTCACCTACAGTGTACCGCCCCCCCCAATGAGGAAAGTCAAGTACAAAATGGCTATTGAAAGCTAAATGCTGGGGCCTGCTACAATGATAGACCGAGCTGGGAAAATACCTTGTGTTCATTCGCCGGAGCTACCGTGACGCCAACGGTGAAGGGCCTCATACTGATGTCGCTTTTCTTGGGCACGCTGGCAGTCCTCGCCGGTTTTGGCCTGCAGGATCGCCACCTCCACTATTTAGTCGGAATTCTTAGCCAGTCAGGTATCCCGAATCCCAAGAACCTTGAGAAGCTCCGGCTGGTTCCTGCTACATTGAAGATGGCCGGCATCGAGGCCGTTCTGACGGCAAGTCTCATCTTGTTGTTCCAGCAAGAACTCAGCGAGAAACTGGGTCATCTTGCCAACAAGTTGTCTTCCCGCCAGTCCCTGTTCCTCGGTCTCCTCAGCGGGTATTTTGTGATCGCTGTATTGATGCTGAATTTCGGGACGGTGGAACTAATCAGACGATTTCAGACCACCGGTCACATGAGAAACGAAGAGATTGTTGAATCTGATTATGGAGAAGATCATCTCTTGGTGCGGACCTTGAAGAGCCGGACACCGGAGGATGCCAATATCCTGATTCGGACCAACCATGACATTAAATACCTGTTGAACTACGATTTATATCCGCGCCGATTCTACTTCTACCCGGATCTCGAAAAGCAGGCCGCTGAGATTCCAGAGGAGTGGCAGGAGCGTTATCACATCTCCTGGATTCTGGAAGTTGACGATCGGGACCCAAGGAAATTTCTTCTGGTTAAAAGAAGATGACACTTACTCTTGCTCTTTTTCGAATTTCTCTGGCTATTGGATGCCTTCTCCTGATCGGCCGTCTTGCCTTACGGCTCTTAGAACGTGGGGAAGCAGACCGGTTCTGGACCGGACGGTTAGGTTTCAGTTTTGGGGTTGGACTTGGCCTCGTTTGTCTCGGAATGTTCTACATGGCTTATTTGCGAGTCAGGCTCAGCCTATTGAACATAACTCTTCTCTCGGGAGGCATCATCGCTTTATTGACCTTTCTCAATTACCTGAACCCTGAATGCAAGGCCCACCCCCGACGATTACGATACTCACACCGCTGGACCTTGACACAGTTTCTTTTGGCAGGAATAGTCGGCGCCTGCATCTTACTGGTCTTGATTGATGCTTTCAGCCAACCCCTGCTTGCCTTTGATGCCCGCTCGATATGGGGAATGAAAGCGAAGATCCTCTTTTTTCAACAGGGGGTTTATGGAGAAGATTTTTTTGAGCCTGCCCGGCTTCATGCGCACCAACAGTACCCGCTCTTGGTGCCGTTGGCAGAGACCTTCATTTGCAGGAGTTTAGGCCAGTTCAACGATCGATGGGAGAGGGCTATCTTCCCCTGCTTCTTTATCGCGCTCATCTTCCTTTTCTATTTCGTCCTTCGGCGCTCTTTTGGTCGCACCTATTCACTTGCCGGAGCGGCCATGTTCTCCAGCCTCCCAATTCTTGTAATCTTTGCTAATGGGAACGCTTCCAGCGGATATGCCGATGTTCCGTTATCTTATTTCCTGACTGCTTTTGTGGCGGCCCTGCTGATTTGGGCTGATTCGGGGAACTCCAGATATCTTTGGCTGGCCAGTCTCTTAGGTGCTTGCACAGCCTTCACCAAGAATGAAGGGATAGCTCTTTGGAGCATTTCCGTCATCACTTTTGCACTTCTGCAAGTTCTGTCCTCTGCCAAACCGATCGCCAGAATTCTAGATTTGACACTGTGCTGTAGTGGAACCCTCATTTTGTTGACACCCTGGTTCCACTTGCGGTCTCAGTTAGTTCTGAACGACGAGAATTATACAGCTCGGCTCACTCTGGACAATGTCATGCTAGGGCTTGGACGCTTACCTTATCTGTTGAAGCAGTTTCTCAGGGAGTTCCTTTTGAAACCACATCTGTGGAACGTGTTCTGGCTGATGGTCTTTTTGATGCTGGCAACCTCGACTTCCAAGAGTTGGAGGTCGCGCCACACCGTCCTCTTTGTAATCCCTGGGCTCTATTCTCTCCTGCTTGTTCTT
>DATKMG010000112.1:0-8285 GCA_035541995.1 Terriglobia bacterium | reverse complement strand
GTCTGTGAAAATGAAGTGATGCAAGCTCCAATATCCATACCAGTAAGGAGTGATGGAACCGGCCAGCAACTTCCATCCGAAACCATAACCTACATCCCGGCCCAGTTTCCAGACCACCCCATTGTCGTTGCGCCAGAGCTGGGAGTTGTAGTTGAGGGAAATCGGCACTTTGCGGCCCCCCCGACCCTGGGGGTGCACCAAGGGCAGGGTGAAGTTCAAATTCCCGGACCTCGTGTCAATCTGCTCCCCGCCAGCACCCCAATAAGATCCGGTCGGCCGAACTCCGACCCGGCGGGGATCAATCGCTCCGGCTGGCGGTGTTGTCACTTGATGAGCCGTACCCGCAGAGCAATTGTAGTGATAGTCAAAAGTATAAATGGTATAGGTGTAGGCGGTCCCCGCAGCCACCGTATCATCCGCGAATTCCGCGGTTAATGGACTGCCAATATAAGCACCATCACGATATACCCAGTAAAACCAGACCCCCACACCATTCAAGTCGTCGACAGCTCCTTGCCACTGCAAATCTACTCGATTAGGAAAAACCGAGCTGCCGATTGACTGGGGATCCACAGAGGAGGGGGCGATCCGGTCCATCGGCCCCAGATCCACCCTGGAGATGCTGTTGCCTGCCGGTGTGGCATAGATGCGCCAATATTTACATCACTAAGAAAGTGCCTCATGACCTTTTCAAGTTCACCACGGCGAATGAAAATGCTGGAGGGCCGAGTTCCAAGAGGCCGGAGCAGCGAATAAAAACCAATGGGCCTCACGGAGTTCCCTCCAAAACTCGCACTTTCATTCATAAGGGGGAGGCAAGGTCATTTCAGTCTGAGAATGACTTCGGCAAACCGATTGTTCTCCAAACGGTAGTGATCAGGTTATGTACCGCAAACTCGACTTTGAGTCAGACGAGTCGCGAAATAACAGGTAAGCTCGCATTCTTATTATTGTTGATGGGGCCTGTTCGAGCAAGCTCAGGAAGGGCTGTAGGAAATTTACTTTCGGGGATTCTTTTCCAGCTGCAAGGCCAGCACGGCAACAATGCGGTCGGGAACCTCAAGGGCGGCCTGAATGTATTTCCGCAAATCCTCCTGGGCATTCTTCAAGATCTCCAACAAACTCGCGCTGTGTTTCCTGGCGGTTTTCAGTAGAGGTTCCCCCATTTTTCGATAGGTGGGACTCATTGGGGTTTCTGTTGAGAGAAGGTCTTCAGCTTGATTCAACGCCGCCCGAAAACCCCCAACTGCCTTGACAAGATCCTGAGTATTTCCTTTGTGGGTGGCGGAAGCAATGGCTTTCATCCGTTCGTTAGAAATATTGAGATAGACCTTTAGTTTTTCTTCCGGGTTTTTGGCTTTTTGGACGGCTTCGGTCTCTGACGGGTCCAAGGTGTCTTCGATTTTCTCAGATTGACCCGAAAGCAAAGGGCTTGTAAGCCACACCCAACCTGCCACGACAAGCACAATGAAACCGCCATCCCCTAGTCGGCGACGCGTTGTCATTTTAGCAACCTTCAAATCTGATGGCCCATGCCGCACCATCAAGGGAGGATTCTATCCTAAAGGAGAGGGAAGTTAAAAGCCTTTCGTTTTGAACGGAATTGATGAGACGGGCTGAGTCGCTGCTTGAAGACGAGCACGGTCACGACAACGAATTTCACAACTGCGGGTGTACGATCAATTCTGACTCTTCTTGGGCGATGCTTGTATGGTCGGAGATTTCTCGATTCTTGATAACGATGCGGTGATTGTTCCAACTGTAATCCTCGCTCTCAATTGGACAGGTATTCTCTCGGTATCATTGGTTAGCCAGACAAACAGCCGCCCTTTGTTTTTGAAGAGACCCCCAAATACCTTGGGTTCCAACCGATAGGCCTGGAAGGTGCCGGCTGGAGTCTTGACCGTTTCCACAGCTTGCACTTCCACATCCACGTCGTAAGTCTTCCCCCCGTCATTGATCGGAAACCTGAAAGTCTCATCGACTCTTAAATCTTTGGTTCGCACAAAATAGAATGCCGAGATGACATCCTGTACACAAGGAGGGATCGGCGATTCAGAGTGCTTTGGCGGAAGTCCCGGATGGGATAGATCGGTGTCTACCATTCGAGCCTGCTGCCCCTTCTGGTCGAACTCCAGCACAGTGTTTCGTTGTCGACGCCCTTCGTGAATGTTCTTGGAAATTCCCCGTGAACAGAGGCTAGCCACAGCTATATTTGACTCAAAGGTATCGAAGACCGTGAAGAGTGTTGCCACTATTCCCGTGGAGCGAACCGTGGCTCTGATTCTGTAAAGTTCCTCATTCTGGGCATGATATCTGTCGACCAAGTCAATGGTAGCGATGCCAGCGTCGAAGACTTTCCAGGATACCAGGTAGGTGCATTTTTCACCGAGGGGGAAAGAAGGGCCGCTGATGGTGGGGGTGGGGCGGGACGACCGGTTCTGTGTAAGTACGCCAGCCTCGGGCACCCGCAGAACGAAACCGGCGCACCAAAAGGCCAGGCCAAAGCCCAATCCGGTGAAAATAGATTTCATCAGAATCTGCATCCGTTAAGCCGCAGCTGTCTCCTTCCACCTAGACTAGGAATAACAGATTTTCAGCACTAAGACCATCACAGCCCCCAGGAACCCAATCAACGCGCGGTATTCTCGGTTCTTCCGATACAGTCCCAAGCTGAACCCATCCCCTCTCTCGATTGGCCAGAGCCGCGGAAAGAATAGGGGAACACGTTTTCGGTATTGGACATATTCATCAGGGAAGAGGGACTGTAGGCGGGCCGCCTCCAGGCGGATCGTGCTCCAGTAGATCGCCCAGAAGCCTACCAGAAAAAGAATCAGAATCACCAGGTTTCTGCCGGCAATCGTGAAACCAGTGCCAATTAGAAAGCTTCCCAGGTATAAAGGGTTACGGCTCAACGCATACGGACCGCTAGTCGCCAATCGATCATTTTTTTTCAAATGGCCTGTCGCCCACATTCTCATCAGCAGGCCCAGGGCAGCGACGAAAAGTCCAATGGCTAGCGACGGCCAAGTCGGCTTTGAAAAGTAGAGATAAAGTGCTGCCAGAACAAAACCGGAGGGAACTCTAATCCTCGATAACTGGAACCGCAAAGTACGACTCTCCCCATATAGGAATCTTGAAAAGACGCGTCAGGGCAATGCGACGGCAGTTCGTTCAATTAGAAGCTGACAAGCCTGACCCATGCACCGATGGCAGACCCAATCGGCGCAAGACCGCACGAAACACCTCATCGACAGTAACCAGTTGAAGACACTGTTTCTTGTATTTCTCACAATTCCGTTTGTAGCAAGGACCGCAAGGCACAGGGTGAGAAACAACCAGATCGTCGGGACAAAAAGGTCCATTTCTGACAGGATCTGTGGGGCCAAAGACTCCGACAATTGGCGTCCTACAGGCGGCTGCCAGATGCAATGGGCCCGTATCACCCCCCACAAACAGTCGAGCCCGACGGGCTAGAGCAACAAATTGGGAGATTGTAGTCGGGAAAACCACTGGCGGGTCATCTTTGGAGGCATTGACAAGACGCTCCACTAGATGTTGCTCTCCGGGTCCCCAGGTAATGACACTTTGAAATGACAATCTCTCGCGGAGTTTCAAGTGCAGTTGGGCAAAATTCTCCGCTTCCCAGGTTTTCGTATCCCACCCCCCTCCAGGGTTAAGAATGATGAACTCCTTTACAGAGTGAGCAGACAACTGAGCGGAAACGTAGGCATCATCTTCGCTTGAGACGGGAAGATCGAACCGGTAGCCATTGGTCCTGGCCCCAAGGCTGCGCGGTAGTTCGCTGCAAATGTCAATAATATGATGCGTTTCAGGCTGTACTGTCACCTTCTCATCATACAGAATACGGCATCCTGGTTCCCGCAAAGTTCGCTTGCCGAATCCTATAACTAGTCTGGCACCTGAAAATCGCCCCCAAATAGCGGACTTCCACAGGCCCTGAAAATCCAAAGCCACATCATAGCGCTGATGCCGCAAGAAGAGGAGTTGCTTCAGAACCTCGCTCCAAACCGCAGGCCTAGCCCACAATTTCCTCCAGCGCTGGGTGTCAACTTCTATAACGCGATGCAATAATGGGTTATTTCTAAGGACAATACTAGACTTTGTTTCGACCAGCCAGTCGATAATCGCTTCTGGAAAAGCCTCCTTTAAGGCTGACAGGGATGGAAGGGTGTGAACCACATCCCCGATAGACCCTAGCTTGATAATAAGGATTCGATCGAAACGCCCCATTGAGTTCCTTTTGACTCGCTGTCCTTATTCCGCTAGACAGGCCTCAACTCAGGCAAAGTGAAACTCCTGCCCCTGGAGGTCATGATGACTCCACAATCTCCTCATTCTCGCCTGCCTCGTGAATCAGTCTCTTCCAGGTCGCCCCTGAGAAGCCCGCCCAAGCTTCTGGAGGATCTCCTCGATCATGTTTCGGGTCGAGTGGTTCTTTGGATCACCAGCAATGGCAACTCTGCCCCCGAACGAGCGAACAACCTCTCTTTCCGGGACACTTTCTTCAGTGTAGTCTGTACCCTTGCAATGGATATGGGGCCTGAGCTGCTCCAGCAACCGGGTAACATTCGTCTCGTCAAAAATCACCACGTAATCGACATACTGAATTGCTGCCAGAATCTCCGCCCTTTCTTCCTGGGGCATCAAAGGTCGTCCGGCACCTTTTATCATCCTCACCGAGTTATCGCCATTAAGCCCGACGACGAGTACGTCTCCCAACGCACGCGCTCCCTGGAGGTATCGAATATGGCCAACATGCAGCAGGTCGAAACAACCGTTGGCAAACACAATGGTTTGACCGTTGCTGCGATGCTGTTCGATTGCCGGCAGCAACGTCTCCAATGTGTAGACCTTGCTTCCGCTCATTTGTCAAGGCGCCTCAGTTCCAAATTAAGTTGATTGCCAAAAATACTCCGGTAAGACGTTCCTTCTTTACCACCCGACTTGAGTTGACCAAGCTGACCGAAGCAAATGCTCATTCTTTAAACTCAGTGATCACAGCCGCCTCCAACTCCTCAACGCTGACAGTGGCCGTTCCACGTTTCATCACCACGATTCCACCTGCAAAATTCGAGAGTTTCGCTGCTTCCAGAAAATTGGCGCCGACGGCAAGGGATAACGTAAACACAGCAATCACAGTGTCTCCGGCTCCCGTAACGTCGGCTATCTCGTCTGTCCCGAAAATCGAAAGATGAGAAGTGGGCCGATGGGGTTCAAATAGTGCCATGCCGTCGCGCCCTCGTGTAATCAACAAAGCTTCAAATTGTTGTCTCTTCAGTAGCTTTCGGCCGGCAGCATCGAGTTTGGAAAGATCGTTCCCAATCTTGATTCCCAAGGCTTCCTCAACTTCCGGTTCATTTGGAGTCGCGGCTGTTATGCCATGGTACTTCAGGAGCTGGAATCGCGAATCCAGGACCACTGGAAGCCTGTCACGGTAACGTCCCAACTGAGCAACTACCGCTGCACTGACATAGCCGAAGTCATAATCTGAAATGATAACACCCCTGCATGATTCCAGTTCGCGATCCATCTCCTTCCACAGTTGGGACTCGCTCTGAGGTTGGTGATCAAACCGAGATCCCCGGTCCAGCCGGAGTACTTGCTGTCTCGAGGAGTGTACTGACCCGGCTAGCACGCGTGTTTTGGTGGGGGTTTGGTAGCCAGGAACCTTCCTCATGAAGTGGGTTTCAATTCGTTTTTGCTTGAACTGACGGATCAGTTCTCTTCCCGAGACATCGTCACCGACTATTCCGAATGGAATTGGACATGCTCCAAGCGCGCAAAGATTGTTGACAGCATTCGCAGCGCCACCAGGCACAACAAGAGACTCTTTCTGTTTAAGGATTAGGACTGGAGCTTCGCGGGAGACTCGGGAAATCTCTCCAAACAGAAACTCATCGACCACCAAATCTCCGTAAACTGCAATTTGGCAACCTTGGTATCGACCCAAGATTTCTCGTAAGCGTTTCTGTGTGAAGATGGATTTCCGCATCGTTAAAGACATTAACTCGGCAGGCGGGTTGCTTAAGGACAGGCGTCATTCAATCGGAGGATGATCCGGCTGGCCTCTGACAGGTCCTTGGCGATCCACTCCGGCTGAACTCTCCAGTTTTGCCTATGGTATTCATACTCACCCAAGCCATAGCCGGAAAGGAGAAAGATCGAATGGGCTCCGGCATTATGTGCCAGTTCGATGTCTCCATAACGGTCCCCGACAACAAAAGAACAGCTCAGATCAATGCCCAATTCAACGACGGCCCTCTGCAGCATCCCTGTTTTGGGTTTCCTACAATTACAGTCCTGACGGTAAGGCGGTTCTCCCACCGAAGGGTGATGCGGGCAGTAGTAAATGGCATCAAGATGAGCACCACTTTGAGCAATCTCATCACTCAGCCGTTTGTGAACCTCCATGACCAGTCCTTCCTGAAAATAACCCCTGGCCACGCCCGCCTGGTTGGTAACTACAACGACCTTCAATCCCTTTTCATTTAGTAGTCGGATGGCTTGAGGAGTCCAGGGATAAACCTGCAACCTGGAGGGGTGATTGACATACCCTACTTCTTCACTGATCGTACCGTCTCTGTCAAGGAAGACTCCGACATTTTTCATTGGCTTGCAGTACGCACCCTAGCCCGCATCTTCAGCATGGCTGGGTCCCCTGCCAGGTGCAGTTCTGAGCATTTCAACAGCTTGAACGTAAACATCATCGACACTGATGCGGGTCATGCAGCGATGGTCGATCGGGCATTCTCGCAAAAGGCATGGGCTGCATTCAACCTTTTTCTTTACCAGCACGGCTGTGGGGCTCATAGGCCCGGTGGCATTCTCGTCGGTAGGTCCGAAAATGGCCAGAGTGGGGACGCACAGGGCAGCAGCCAGATGCATGGGGCCGGAATCGTTGGTGATGAACAGGTCACAAACCGAAATCATGGCGATTAACTCAGCTAGGCTAGTTTTCCCAGAAAGGATGACAGGTCGACAGCGCATGTGGGATTGAACCGACTCGGCGATCTGGAGTTCATTGGATGCTCCAAAGATAACGACTCCGGCGTTTTCTCTTTCAATGAGGCGGTCCAGTAACTCTGCAAAGCGATCGCTAAGCCAACGTTTGGCCGATCCGAAGTAGGCTCCTGGGTTGACCCCAACCAGCTTCTTCTGGAGAGGTGTGCCTGACTGTCTGAGCTTCTGCCTGGCTGCCTCCTTCCTAGAGGGTCCCACCGGTATAGTTATGTCCTCCAAGGGTAGGAAGAGACTGTTTGCGTAATGGCCGGGCTTAACCGATTGCAGGGCAGTTCGGTTTCTCCCCAGAAGTTGGTCAACAAGGTCCAGGTAATAGTAACACTGGTGCAGGCGGCGGATTCGGGGATCAACCCGGATTGAATGAGTCAGTAGCCACTTGCGTCCATCCCGATCGTATCCGGCCCTGAACCGGATGCCGGATAGCCAGGCGAGAAAAGCGGCTTCAAAAGCATTTTGGAAAAAGAGTGCTGCATCGAAGTCCCGTTGGCGAACCTCCCGGACCAATCGGATTTTTCCACGAACTCCTCCGTGTTTGCCCTGACGTTCGTACTGAATTATCTTATCGATGTATTCGCATTCTTCGTAAACCCCACTCACCCAAGGGACCACCAGTAGAGTGATTTGCGCCTGCGAGAACTCTCTCCTCACCTGCTTTAGCGCGGGCAAAGACATAACGGCATCACCCACCCAGTTGGTTCCCCTGATGAGCAGTCGGCCAACGTTCTTTGGGTCAAGAGGTCGGTTCATTCAATTGATCCATGCAGCATTTTGGTACTCCACTAACCCTGGAACTACCCATTTGGGCTAACCTAATCTCATTCAGCGACGGGCCTCGCTTTCTTCTTGATCAACTCGAGGAGTTCCATCGGCTCGTCGAACTCAAAGACCACCTTTGCCACAACTAATCGCAGGGGATCCAACGACAGATGACCGAGATTTTCGCGGTCTTTCTCAGTAGTCACAACGAGTTGGACGTCCGTTTCCAGGCATTTGCGCCTTATCTTCTCCAGGTCCCTCAAGGTATAGCGATGGTGATCTGGAAATGAAATTCCATAAACCAAGTTGACACCAAGGGCGCGCAAAGAACCATAAAACTGGCCTGGGTTGGCAATGCCGGCAAAGGCTAAGGCTCTTGTTCCAGCAAAGGAGTGGGGGGAATTCGAAACGGCTGTGCCCTGTTCATCTCCAAAGTTCAGAGTCTGTTGCACCTTAAAGCATGGAAATTGTGGGTTCACTTTTTT
>DATKMG010000111.1:0-3543 GCA_035541995.1 Terriglobia bacterium | reverse complement strand
CGCAATCTTGGAAAGCGCAACGAAACGCCTGGTTCAGGATTGCTCTAGGATGCCCCCCCTCTCCCCCCGAATTCCCAAAAGGCAGGTCATTCGGGGGGAGAGGAGTTGAATCTCGTTGAAACCCTCACCCAGGGCGGAGCTCGGTGGGACGCCGGTCCCGAGCTCCTGCCCCTCGTTGGCCCTGGGCTAGTTTCTTTCGCCCGTACCGGGCTCTGAGAGGAACCGGCGGCATCCTGTCGCCGGACTTCTCGAAAAATGTCCAATCTCCAGCGAACCGCTTCGCGGTTCCCGCTGGAAGGACCCCAGGATTGTCGCGTATTTTCTGCCCGTCACTTCTGTTCGCACTTCACGCAAATATTTCTTTGTGAGAGAGACGCCCAGAACTCGGCAGCCAGGATGAAAGCCCACGCCTCGCTGGAAAACGCTCAGCGTGGCACCCAGTTCTCGTATTGCTTTTTCTGCTAGAAGAAGGCCTACTCAATCTTCGGCACCTCCAGAGTCTGTCCACCCTGGCGATGAATGCCTTTGGTCACCTTGCCCCGCTCATCAGTCACAAAAGTGATGTAGGCTGCAACAACTTTCCAGAAGAATTCCGTCTCTGATTTCGGATAGATCTCGAACTTGGGCTGGCCTGTCAATTGAGCAAAGAGATGATTTTCCTCTCGAGTCACGGTAAGAATCGCCTTTCCTTGCCCATAATCATATTTGCCCACGTATCGATCCAGCAGTTTTGGATCAAGGTTGACGACAGATTCCTCTTTCAGCTTCGGGGCCTCGATGACGTTTCTACCCTGATGATGGATCGCCGTAATCACTTCCCCCTGTTCGTTCTTAACAAAGGTGACCTGTGCTTCGACGACCTTCCAATAGAATTCTGTTTTCGATTTGGGAAAGATCTCAAATCGCGGTTGTCCGGTTAGCTGAGCAAACAGCTGGTTTCCTTCTTTGTTGACAGTCAGGATTGCCCCGCCGTAATCGTATCGACCCACATAAGCCTCCAAATCTTCGGGGGACAATTGGATGGGCTTGGGAATCTGACGGGCTTCCATCCTATTTCCGATGTAAAACTGAGTGATCTCGTGCGCAAGACCACCGGGATCCAATCCCGGCAGGGGCGCGGCAGCATTGGCAAGGAGCACAACGGTAAAGTTCTCCCCTGGATAACGAAGCAGGAAACTCAGGAACCCCTGTAGGCCGCCTCCATGCGAGATTTCCTGAAGGCCCCGCAGTTTGCTCAGACTCCATCCGTAACCATACCCTTCATCGCGATTTTCTCCGACTTTGCGATCCTGAGTGGTGGAAACAGGTGTGAAGGCTTGCTTTAGGCTGGCGGGATTGAGTACCTTTCCATGGAATAGGGCTTCGTTCCACCGAAAGAGGTCATCCACGGTTGAATAGAGAGATCCGGCACCTCCGGCTCGTGACATGTCCCAATTGAGCGCCTTCTTGATCTTTCCTCCTTCATACGAGTAACCTTCCGCCTCGTGCTCCAGCACCTCCGTAGAACAATGGACACCGGTGTTTTGCATTTCCAAAGGGTCAAAGAAATTCTTCTTCAAAAATTCAGCATAGGACTGACCTGAGACTTTTTCCACGATATAGCCAAGAAGGAAATAACCGGAGTTGTTGTATTTCCAGCGGCTGCCTGGTGCAAAATCATAAGGATCCTTTTTGATGGAATCGATCAGGGCCTCCGGTTTAACCGGGACAGTCACCGTCTCCATGAAGTCGGGTTTTTCCGTGTAAGAATGAATTCCCGACGTGTGCGTAAGCAAATGATGGAGGGTGACCTCCGGCCCGCGTGGAAAGTCGGGTAAGTATTTTGAAAGCGGATCATTGAGATCGAGTTTGCCTTCCTCCTTCAACCGCAGGATGGCGGCAGCTGTGAATTGCTTCGTGATTGAACCAATTCGGAATTTCGTTTCAGGGGTAATCGGAACATGATCTCCAATATTGGAATAGCCATACCCTTTTTCAAAAAGGACCTTGCCTTGTTTGGCTACCAGCACAGCTGCGCCTGGCGAGTCCCCTATAATGATCTGGTTGAAGAGTTTATCGACCAGGGTATCCGGTGGTGGAAGGACTCGCTGGGTGTCGGCTCCTTTGGAGGCTAGATAATTGGCGATCTCTTTCTGACCATGTACCGTGGCAGACTGCCAGGCAGTCAACCCTAGTTTGCATGTGGCGTTGACATTGATCCCATAAGACAGGAGGCGTTGGACTGTATCCAGATCGCTTGTGGCTGAAGCGGTAATCAGTTTTTCCTCCAGCTGATCACTCTTAAGAGCACGGCATGAAAATTCCCAGGCTCCTTCTCCATTGAACACTTTCAGCAGGATCTGATTTTTGCCTGGGTGTAGTTCGAGTTTAACGACATCCTCATCGATCTTAAGAGCTCGAATCACCCAGTTCTCATGGACAAGATTCCCGTTCAGCCATATCTTGACTGCATCGTCACTCCCAACCCCCAGTATGATCGTGGAAGGGTTAGGAACCTCGATCTCAGCCCAGGCGTAGGCAATGGCGAAGTCGTTCTTCCCCCACTTCTTTACAAGGTCAACTGTGTCCAGCTCTGATTGAAATAACTGCCAAGAGTAGGACTTCCCAAAAATGGAACAGGTTTTTTCGAGACTTGGTGCTACGCTCCTCTCCCCGCCACAGGGACTGAGGAATTCAGTTTCAAAGGCCTTCTTCTGGACTTCTTCATCGGGGGTTTCTCCTTTCGATCTGGGAATGGAGATAGGCCCCAGCATCAACCATTTCTTCATGAACTCCTTATGGTTCGCCCCTTGGTAAAGCGCGTTTTCCTGGGATAAGGCAACGGTTGCAACCGAGTCCAGAGCCATCAAGAAACAAACAAAGAGTCCTCTCCATTTGATTTGCATATTCCTTACTCTTAAGAAGAAGCTCGTGCTTACCATTGAAAATGATTAAGGAACTGGAGCTCTTTCGCTACAGTCTCTGCCCCCGACAACACCAAGGATGACCGCCGGCTATACCAATGCACAGGGCAGAAGCTGAGTCCCCTGAGCGTAGTTTTCAGATTATAATGTATCCTTGAATCATTGACCTGACATCTAAAAAAGCAATCAAAAATGGCGACCATCGAGGTCGTCCTCCGTAACCTCGTTAGTTTGGAGACACAAAGGAGGTAACACCATGATACTCATCGTTGGGGCGACGGGCTTTCTCGGGACAGAGATCTGCCAGCTTGCCTATGCAAAGGGGGATTCTATTCCCATGGAGGAAACGCTCAAGACGTATCCAGTTCGACTCAGATCAGTCAGGGAATACGTGAGGCAAGTACTCTCCGCATAGCCTCATTCTCTCATCACCGTGCCGGCTTGGGGATTGGGATGGAACCAGCCGCTTCCACCTTGATTCAGGATTTCGAAGTAGTAAATCAAGTCCCAATTGGCCGATATGTCCTCACCCGGAATGGTGAATGACTGTTGTCCGGCCGTGTTCTCAATGGTTTTGAATTGCGCCTTCTGGTTCAGAGGGCGGTAATGAAGCCTGATTCGGGTCACGTTTGTCTGGGGG
>DATKMG010000110.1:0-5929 GCA_035541995.1 Terriglobia bacterium | reverse complement strand
GCAAGATGCAGGTCAGGGAGTTTGGGGGCAACCTGGATAGCTTTCTTCAAGGCTGCAATTGCTTTCTCATTGTTACCCTGATAGACGTAACTATTGGCAATCGACTGTTGAAGTCGAGCAGAGGAAGGGTCGATGCGCTCGATTTCTTGCGAGCACCAGGCAGCCAGTTCCATAAACGCCCTTCCCAATTGGAAAGCGTATTCTGGCTCTTTTGGGTTGATCTCGCGCAACCTCTGATATTGTTCCACCCTTCCAAAGAGATCCCCAGTTTGCTCGTAGGCCTTGGCCAATTGAAGGCGGACCAGAGGCTCATTCGGCTGGAGCTTAGCGGCGTATTCCAGCTCCTTGATGGCATCAGGGAATTTCTCTATAGCCATCAAGCTGGCTGCAGCAAGAATGTGAGGCGACGCATAATCAGGCTGTAATCGGATGGCTTCCCGGAATTGTGTCAAAGCCTGAGAGTGCTGCTTGCCTTGTTGGTATGCGGCACCCAGATTGTTGTACACGAACGAGAGTTTGCCGCCTCTGTCTATCACTGCCTGAAAGCTTCTTTTGGCAGAATCGAGGTCTCCCTTCTTTAAAGCCTCTACACCCGACGTAAACAGAAGTTGGAGACTCTCCGGAAGGCTCACGTCCTGAGAATAACCAGCGACCGAAATGAAAGCTAACACAGATAGCAGGTAATTGACCTTGAATGGGTGGGGGATCGCAAGCCGGATTGGACCGAGAAACACGAACTTCATTTTGGAGAATCTCCAGTTCCGGGAGAAGAATTTTCCTTTGCCTGCGGGTCTTGTATTTGAAGACTTCCTCTTATCCGAGTTCGTTTTGTGTCGAACTCCGTTTGGACAATTTCCCGGGCCTTCCGGAACGATTGTTCGGCTAGCGCATTCTGCCCCAGAGCCTGCTGCGCGCGGCCCAGAAGGACGTATGCCTGCCGCAGTTGAGGATCCAACCTTATGGCGGCCTCTAGCTGTATTATCGCCTCCGCAGGCTGGTTGACCTTCAAGAGAGCATCTCCCAAGGCCACTCGACTCTCCGTCTGCTCTGGAGCTACCTGGATCGCTCGAGTGAAAAACTCAATCGCTTTTTGCGGCTCCTCCTGTTGGGAGCAAGCCCCGAGTCCGTAAAGGGCGTCATAATTGGAGGATTGAATCTCCAGTACTTTGTTGTAATCGGCGACAGCCTTTCCGAAGTTAAGATCGGACCGCTCAAGATCGCCCATTGCAAGCCAGACCTCCAGCAATCTGGGATTGGCCTTCACGGCTGCTTCATATTCTTCCAAGGCTTTGGCACGGTTTTGCTGCAAATGATACATCTCAGCTTGTAACTGATGGGAGCGACCCGAATCCGGGGCCATCTTGTAAAGCTGCAGATATTCGCCTTGGGACATGATGTGGGAAACGAGACTCATGTAGTAGAGAACGTCAATATTTCTGGGGGAAGTCCGAAGAGCCCGATGCAATTCTTCATAGGCGCGTGGTACCTGCCCCGTGACCATCTGTATCCGGGCCAGTAGGATTCGAGCCTCTGCAGAACGAGGATTGGTCCTCATGCACTGCTCGGCGATTCGGGCCGCCTCCCGAAGATTGCCGGCATAATATTCGTGATATCCGGAAGCGAGTCTCGCGTCAGACGATTGAGCGAAATATGCGACCGGGCCAGGAAGGCAGGCGAAGATAATAGCAGAAGAGACAAATCTTCTAATAAATCGTGGATGCATGTTCATCACATCTTTGAATTGATGCTGTCACGAGGCGAATGTTCATGAGATCAAATGTTCAAAACCAATAAAATGCTCAAGAGGTGAGGGATAAAAACCAGCTGCTAACCCCCGTTCGTATTCTGCTGCCCAGGTGGAGGAGTTGGACTGATGGGCAGCTTTTATTATTGCACCTCTCTAGGTCGATTTACCGTACGGACCGACAGGCCCATCAATAGGGTCGGATCTCGATCTTTCTCAGATACAACTGTTCTTTTTCAGTACGCTTCTTCTTGACCTCTTCAAACCGTTGGGCCTGGGCCTCCTGCTTCGGGTCCTGAGTCCGTTGATAGACTACCAGCAAATTCAGATTGGCCAGGTAATTGTCGGGGTCGATCTGAATGCTTTTTTGGAACGCGTTCTCTGCCAGAGGCAGTTCCCGTCTTCTCATCTGGATTTGCCCAAGTTCCGAATAGGCGTCAGCATACTGGTCATTAGCTTTGAGTGCTAGGGTTATCCGCTTCAAGGCTGAGTCGAGGTTGCCCTCCTGTCTATCGAGGCGAGCCAGGTAAAAATTGGCACCAGCGGCGGTAATAGAGTCATTGACTAGAGCCTCCAAGAGTAGCCTGGCTCGATCGTATTGGCCGCTTGCGTAATAGGCCACCCCCAAGGCATACCGGCCTTGGGGATCACCAGGACGCAATTCACAAAACCTTTGAAAATGGACTACCGCCTCCCCGGGGTCCCGTGTCTTCAGGATTACGTCCCCCAAGGCGTAGCGGGCGTAAGCATTATCGGGAGACAGACTGACGGCTTCCCGTAATGCCTTTAAGGCCTCGACCGGTAGATCCTCTTCAATGCAAACGATGCCCCAGAAGAAATGAACTGCCGAATTCTTGGGATCGAGATCTCGAGCATGGGCCAGATAGCCCAGAGCCCCCTGATTATCTTTCTGCTTATACGCGATACGAGCCAACTCGAGCAGCAAACTGGAGCTGATCGTTTGATTGGCAGCCACTTTCTCGAGGGTAGAGCGTGCCTGCTCTAACCGTCCTTGTCGCTCATAAACAATTCCAAGCTGGTGCAGAGTTCCTGGAGAAGCTAATCCCTTACTTGCTAGACCCTCCAGAAGCGCAATTTGTACGGAATCTATCCTATTCCTTTCCAATACAGGAAGGACAGTGGTAATGTCCGCCTCATTCACACGATTGTTGGACAACAGTTGTTGGGCCACTCGTTCAGCTTCTGAAACTCGTCCCATTCCCCCCAGACTTGCGCAGAGGACTGCCAGTACTTGCGGGCTGGCCTGAAGCGCCTGGGGAAGCTGGTGAACGTGCTCGAGACAGCCTTGGTAATCGGATCGACCCAACGACAACACGGACAGTTGGTAATGGGCTTCCTGATTGTCAGGATCGATTTTCAGGAGTCGGCTGTACACCTCGATGGCTTTGAGCGCGGCTGTCGGATCTGCCGCCTGATTTTCCTGGTAGAGATGCCCGAGATTAAGGTACGGGCCCTGGAATTCTGGAGACAGACTGATAGCCTTGCGAAAGTTCGCTTCTGCTGGGTGATATCGTTTTTCCTGAGCATCCACTACCCCTAAGAGACTATATAGGCTGGCTTGTCTGGGTTCGCGCTGAATGGCTTTGGAGATTTGGGTTCGAGCTTCTGGAAGATTTCCCTGCTGGATCAATTGCTGAATCTGGATCAGGACTTGATCAGGAGCGGGTGTTGGCACCTCACCGGAAGGTCGGCAAGGGGAAGGAAGAAGCAAAAACGTGATCAGAGGAAGGAATCGAAAAAGGTCCATCCGTTTGCTGTCAACGGCTAGGTAAATTCCTGGGTTAGTTTATCACATCACATTCCCACCGGAGGAGAGTTAAGGGAAGACATCAGAGCCAGCGAGTAGGGGCCACTACAAAACTAAAATCGAATCATGTGTGAAAACAAATGTGGGAGGCATGCATCACCTACTACTGTCGGCGAAGCGATTTCAGGGGACCGACGGATTTTTTGACTGAAACTTCATTTGAATCCCCGGGCCTTTGCTTCTTCCAGAATCGAGCCCGTCGCCGTTGCCCCTATTCGCGTGACCCCGAGGGACTTTACTCGCAGTAAATCATCCAGAGTCCTGATTCCCCCTGCGGCCTTTACCTGAACTCCAGACGGACAATGCTCTCGCATCAGTGTCAAATGATGATCCGTGGCGCCCTTGTAAGAGTACATGCCGTTGGGTTGCCTGACAAAGCCGTAGCCGGTAGAAGTCTTCACAAATGCCACCTGGTGTGTCGAACAAATTTCGCATAGCCTGATAATCTGAAAGTCTTCGAGGTAATCATTCTCAAAGATGACTTTCAAAAGGGCTCCCTCGCTTACCACCATCTGGTTGATGGCCTCAATCTCTTGGGACACGTAGGTCCAGTCGCCTCCCAGGACCTTTCCGATGTTGGCGACCATATCGACCTCTTTGGCCCCCGCCTGAACGCTTGCCTCTGCTTCCTTCACTTTGATGGTGGTCGTGCTGTTGCCGTGAGGAAAGGCAATCACTGCGCACACCTTTACATCGGAACCCATAAGAATCTCTTGGGCCAAGGGGATGGCGTAAGGTTTTACGCAGGCAGTGGCGACAGAATACTGCCTGGATAGCGTGCAGCCGTCTGCAATTGAACGGTCCGTCATCGTTGGATGCAATAGGGAATGGTCGATCATTTTGGCCAGTTCTCTTATTGTGATGTCACCTGCCATAGCTCCCCCCCTTTTCACGAAAATGCGGTTTTGGTGGGTGGTCGCCGCACTCCGCCGCGGCGATTCTTTTTGAGATTGAGAAGCAACAGGCCTGGAATTGGCCCCGTGGAGCTCGGGCCTTCAGGATTGTCGTCGACTTCGTGCAAACCCGTTAGTTCGAGATTGATTATACACGATCAACAATATGGGAGATTAGAACCTGTCAATGGTTGGGTAGCATCTACAGGTTCACCAAATTATGTCAAACAGGCTATGATACAGGAACTGTGAGAAAAGGCCGAGACCGCCATCGTGAAAGAAATAATGCAGGGCGCGAACGCTTTCGACACCACCGACCCCATCCTAAGATGTTCAAGGAAAAACCGGCCAAGGTCCGAAAGGCGGTGTCGCTGGGGGCTTTTTCAAAAGCTCACCAGGTTGACCGTCTCAGCAATTACAGAGAATACTTCACTTTGGCGCGTTCAATGGGCAGGAGCTTGAAGTTCCTAGCAGGCCCCACTAACTCCGGCAAGACTTACCATGCATTGAATGAGTTGGCCAAGGGAGAGTCCGGGTTGTATTTGGCCCCCTTACGGCTCTTAGCGTTGGAAGGGCAGGAGGAATTAGAAAAGCGCCAGGTCGAAGCCTCGTTCGTGACAGGCGAGGAGCGGGACATTCGAGAGGGTGCCCGGTTTGTGGCCTCCACCATCGAGATGGCCAACCTCCAGAAAGCCGTGGATTGCGCTGTCATCGACGAGATTCAGTTGATGGCTGATCCAGCCAGAGGTTGGGCGTGGGCTCAAGCCCTGATCGGAGTGCCGGCTCGATCAGTTATCATGACCGGTTCTGAAGATGCCATCCCATTAGTCGAAGCTATGGCTAATTACCTTAAGGAGCCTCTTCGAATTGAGACCTTTCAACGCTTCAATGATCTGGAAGTGCACGAGACTCCCGTTTCACTGGACGATGTAAGAAGTGGGTCGGCAATCATTGCCTTTACCCGCCGGGACGTTCTGAACATCAAGCAGTACCTTCAGAATGAAAGGCGACAGAAGGTCAGTGTCATCTACGGTAATCTAAGCCCTCAAGTTCGGCGCGAGGAAGCCCGTCGTTTTCGCAGTGGGGAGACTGAAATTTTGGTCGCCACCGATGCCATTGCAATGGGCCTGAATTTGCCCATCCAATCTGTCCTTTTTTACGTGACACAGAAATTCAATGGGCAAGAAATTGTCCCTTTGACTGACGCTGAAATCCGGCAGATTGCAGGACGGGCTGGGAGATATGGATTCCATGAACATGGATTCGTGGGAACTTTGGACTCGTGGGGCGATTTGCGACAGATCGGGACTGCATTGAAGAGTTCGGGCAGCTCAATTGGGGGACCTGTTGGCATCATCCCCAGCCCTTCTTATATAGATGCCTTAGCCAAAGCCCTGAACACTCGAAGGCTGGCGACCGTTTTGAAGGAATTCCAAAAGAATATGACCTTTGACTCCGACCTCT